>NZ_JACJFX010000031.1:0-32797 GCF_014164675.1 Propioniciclava sp. MC1683
AGGAACCAGCAGTGGAAAAGCCGGGCACACCGGCAGATACCCCGCACCCTCACACGGCAGAGCTGCTCAACCACCCCCGAGAACGGGGAAATCGTCACCTACAAATCAGCGTCGGCGGATCGAGGCTGAGGGCATCATCTTGGTGCGCGAAGACACCTTTCGACACATCACCGAACTGTCGTTCGGGCAGGACTGGGACGGCGTCCTCGCTCGGTGGAATGCTGGGGAACTACCCATGACGCCCCTGGTCGGAGCTGTCCATGTGGTCCCCGATCAACTGGATCAGGTCGAGCCAGTTGCGCAACGCCTGCGTGCCGCCGGTTTTGCGCCGCGCTATGCCCTGGCAGCGTTCAATGATCTGGACGTGAGTCTTTCCGCACAGGTGACCGCGGCGCTGACCCTTGCGTCCATCCTGTTCCTCGGAGCTGGAGTTTACTTCCTGGCTACTTGGCGTACGTACGTGAGACTCGCCCGGCGCGACATGGGCATCCTGCGTCACTGGGGGGCTGACACGCGCGAGATCAGTCGGGCCTACGCACAGGTCCTACGCCGATCCCTTCTGTGGGCGTTGGCTGTCGGAATCGTCGTGTCCCTCGTGGCCACCACTCTGGCGATGGGTCCCGTCGGCGGCCTCACAGCAACGGGGCTCAACGTCGCGCTGCTCCTCATCCTGTTCTGCTCGGTCTGGTACATCGGGGAACGCTGGATCCTGGCGAAGCCATTGAGCGAGCCCATCCTCGAACTCCTGCGGAAGAACCGTGAGTTCCAGTGAGCCAGGGAGGGCGGCGGCCCACGAGGGGCGAGCGCGATGCGCGCTGGACGCCGACGCCCGGTAACCTGACCCCGTGACTCGGAGCATCTATGTGATGGCGCCCGAGGGCCAGACAGGGAAGTCGGTCGTCGCCCTCGGCATCGTTGACGCGCTGACGCGCGAGGTTGAGTCGGTTGGGGTGTTCCGGCCGATCATCAAGGGCACGGAACCGGACCAGATCCTGACCGCGCTCCTCCGCCAGCCGGCCGTCCAGCAGGAGTACGACGAGTCGTACGGCGTGACGTACCAGGACGTGCGTCGCGACGCCGACGAGGCCCTGGCCACCATCGTGCGGCGCTACGGCGAGGTCGCCGGGCACTTCGACGCCGTGGTGATCCTGGGCTCGGACTACCGCGACGCCCTCGGCGCCCCCGAACTCGGCCTGAACGCCCGCATCGCCGCCAACCTCAACGCGCCCGTCGCCTTCTGTGTCTCGGCCCGCGGCCGCAGCCCCGAGGAGGTCGTGCAGTACGCGCGCAGCTCCCTGGAGGAGCTCAAGAAGCACCACGCCACGACGATCGCGGTCATCCCGACCCGCGTGCCGACCGGCCACGAGGCCGAGTACGCCAACGCGGTCCGTGCCGCCTGGCCCGACGTCGTGGCCGGCGTCATCCCCGACCATCGGGTGCTCGCCGCCCCGCTGCTCGGCGCGCAGGTCAAGGCCGTCGAGGGACGCCTCATCGTCGGGCGCGACGACATGCTGCAGCACGACAGCCAGACCGTGATCGTCGGCGCCATGACGCTGCCCAACCTGCTGGCCCGCCTCGAGCCCGAGGCGACGGTCATCATGCCGGGCGACCGCACCGAGATGATCCCGGGCCTGCTCATGGCCCAGACCTCGGGCGCGTTCCCGCAGCTGGCCGGCCTGATCCTGACCGGTGGCTACGCGGTGCCGCACTCGATCCAGCAGCTCATCACGTCGGTGCCGCACGAGCTGCCCATCGCCATGACCGAGCTGGGCACGTACACCACGGCCGAGCGCCTGTTCCGCCTCGAGGGCATGATGACCAGCTCCGACCGCAAGACCGAGCTGGGCCGTCGCCTGTTCTCCGAGTTCGTGGACGCCGGCGCCCTGCTGGGTGCCATGCACGTCGACCGCGCCGAGATCCGCACGCCGGTCATGTTCGAGTACCAGCTCAACGAGATGGCCCGCCGTGACAAGCGCCGGATCGTGCTGCCGGAGTCGGGCGACGACCGCATCCTGGAGGCGGCGTCCATCGTGCTGCGCCGCGGCACGGCCGACATCATCCTGCTCGGCGACCCGACCGAGGTGAAGGCCCACGCGCTGGCGTCCGGCTACTCGCTCGAGGGTGCCGAGATCATCGACATGGCCACGCCCGAGCTGGTGGAGCGGTTCTCCGAGGAGTACATGCGCCTCCGCGCCGCCAAGGGCGTCACGGTCGAGCAGGCCAAGGAGAAGATGGCCGACCCGAGCTACTTCGGCACGATGATGGTCCACCTGGGCCTGGCCGACGGCATGGTGTCGGGCGCGGCGAACACCACCGCCAACACCATCCGCCCGAGCCTGGAGTTCGTGAAGACCAAGCCGGGCGTCTCGGTGGTCAGCTCCAGCTTCCTGATGTGCATGTCCGACCGCGTCGACGTGTACGGCGACTGCGCCGTGAACCCCGACCCGACCGCCGAGCAGCTCGCCGACATCGCGATCAGCTCCGCGCAGACGGCCGTGGCGTTCGGCATCGAGCCGCGCGTGGCGATGCTGTCGTACTCGACCGGCTCGTCCGGCGCGGGTGCCGACGTGGACAAGGTACGCGAGGCGACCGACCTGGTCCGCCTGCGGGCGCCGCACCTGAAGGTGGAGGGCCCCATCCAGTTCGACGCCGCCGTCGACCCCGACGTCGGCTCGAAGAAGATGCCGGGTTCGGACGTGGCCGGTCAGGCGACCGTGTTCATCTTCCCCGACCTCAACACGGGCAACAACACCTACAAGGCCGTGCAGCGGTCGGCGGGTGCGCTCGCGGTCGGTCCGGTCCTGCAGGGCCTGAACAAGCCGGTCAACGACCTGTCGCGTGGCGCGCTGGTGGACGACATCGTCAACACCATCGCCATCACCGCGATCCAGGCGCAGAACAACTGATCCACCCGAGGGGCCGGACGACGGGGTCCGGCCCCTGCACCACCCACGAGTCCGGACGCGTCGCGGCCCGGGGTTAGGAGCCACCCATGAGCATGGACATCCTCCTGTTGAACGCAGGGTCGTCCTCGATCAAGTACCAGGTCATCGACATGGCCGACGAGCGGGTCATCGCGACCGGCCTCATCCAGAAGATCGGCGGCACGGGCAGCACGCTCGAGCACACCGTCGGCGGCGAGGAGTTCACGGTCACCCAGGACTTCGCCGACCACGAGGAGGCCCTCGCGGCGATGACGTCGATGTTCGACGCCCACGGCCCGAAGATGGCCGACATCAAGGCCGTCGGCCACCGCACCGTGCACGGCGGCGACGAGTTCGACCACACCGTGCTCATCGACGACAAGGTGATCGACACCCTGATCCGCCTCTCGCCGCTGGCCCCGCTGCACAACCCGCCGGGCATCACCGCCATCCGCGCGGCGCAGCACATCCTGCCCGAGGTGCCGCACGTGGCGATCTTCGACACCGCCTTCTTCGCGCACCTGCCCGCCGAGGCGTACAGCTACGCGATCGACGTCGAGACGGCCAAGCGCCTGAAGATCCGACGCTACGGGTTCCACGGCACGAGCCACAACTACGTGTCGCACAAGATGGCCGAGGTGCTCGGCAAGCCCTACGACGAGCTCAAGATGATCGTCTGCCACCTCGGCAACGGCGCCTCGATCTCGGCGATCAAGGACGGCCAGCCGGTCGAGACCTCGATGGGCCTCACCCCGCTGCAGGGCCTGATGATGGGCACCCGCTCGGGAGACATCGACCCCGGCATCCACGCCTACCTCTACCGCTCGGGCATGACGATCGACGAGATCGACAACCTGCTCAACAAGAAGTCGGGCCTGCTGGGCATGTCGGGCTCCAACGACATGCGCGACGTGGGCGACAAGGCCGCCGCCGGTGACGAGGCCGCGCAGCTGGCCCTCGACGTGTACGTGCACCGCCTCGTGTCGTACATCGGCTCCTACATGGCGATCCTCGGCGGCGTGGACGCCGTGGCCTTCACCGCCGGCGTCGGCGAGAACGCCGCGGCCATCCGCGAGGCCGTGGTGACGCGCCTGCACAACCTCGGCTTCCACCTGGACGCCGAGCGCAACGCCGTCCGCTCCAAGGAGCCGCGCCTCATCTCCACCGACGACTCGCCGGTGAAGGTGCTCGTGGTGCCGACCAACGAGGAGCTCCAGATGGCGCGCGAGGTCAAGGCCGTCGTCGCCTGATCCTCCGCCGTTCACATCCGGCCGCCGTCGTCACCCTCGGGTGGCGGCGGCGGTTCGGCGTCCCCGGGTAGGTTGAACACATGACCACCGCCCTCGTCACCGGCGCGACCGCCGGCATCGGCGCCGAGTTCGCCCGCCAGCTGGCCGCCCGCGGCGACGACCTGGTCCTCGTGGCGCGTGACCGCGAGCGCCTCGACGCGCTGGCCGCCGAGCTGTCCGCGGCCCACGGCGTCCGGGTGGAGGTGCTGGGCGCCGACCTGGCCGACCGCGCGCAGGTGGCCACGGTGGCCGACCGCCTCGCCGATCCCGACAACCCGATCGACCTGCTCGTGAACAACGCCGGTTTCGGCACCACGACCACGCTCGACGACCCCGACACCGCCCAGCAGGAGCAGGCGCTCGACGTCATGGCCGTCGCCCCGATGGTGCTCGGCGCGGCCGCGGGCGCGGCGATGCGCGCCCGGGGGCATGGCCGCATCATCAACGTCGCCTCGCTCAGCGCGTGGATCACCCAGAGCGGCTACTCGGCGGTGAAGGCGTACACGAAGGTCTGGTCGGAGGGCCTCGCGGGCGACCTCGCCGGCAGCGGTGTCACCGTCACGACGCTGTGCCCGGGCTGGGTGCGCACCGAGTTCCACCAGCGGGCGGGCATGGGCGCGTCGGGCATCCCCGACTGGGTGTGGGTGGACGCCGAGCGGTGCGTCCGCGAGTGCTTGGCCCACGCGGAGGCCGGCAAGGTGTTAAGCATCCCGACCAAGCGGTGGAAGCTGGCGGCGTTCGCGCTGCAGCACGCCCCCCGGCGCGCGGTGTACGCGATCAGCGCCCGCGCCGCCCGCATGCGCACCTGACCTGCGCCGACGGCGCCGCGGTGGTGCACAATGGCAGCGTCGAACAGCGAGGAGACACCTGACGTGGGCAAGGACGATCTGGGCAAGTACTCAGACACCCCGCAGGCCATCGCACGCTTCGTGGCCCAGCAGTTGATCATGAAGCCGTACGTGTGGTCGGCGTTGTCGGTGCACATCCACGGCGATCGCCACCTGAAGGAGCTGAACGCGCCCTTCATCGTGATCGCGAACCACTCCAGCCACGTGGACACCACGGTGATCTACGGCGCGCTCCCCCGCCGACTGTCCCGCAACCTCGCCGCCGGTGCCGCCGCCGACTACTTCTTCAAGAAGAAGACCTCCGCCCTGGGCACCCGCATCTTCTTCAACGCCTACCCCGTCGACCGCGGCGGCATGCGTGGCCACGCGGGCCTGTCGGGCCGGTTGCTCGATGACGGCGTACCGCTGCTGATCTTCCCCGAGGGCACCCGCTCGCGCACCGGCGCGATGGCCAAGTTCAAGATGGGCGTCTCGGCGCTGTCGATCCAGCACGAGGTGCCGGTCCTGCCGATCGCGCTCGTGGGCGCCTACGCCGCCATGCCGTACGGGCAGAAGCTGCCGGTACCGGGGCGTCCGACGGTGCACGTGGTGTTCGGCCCGCCGATGCGCGCCCTGCCCGGCGAGACCGTACCGCGCTTCAACGAGCGGCTGTACAACAAGGTCATCGAGCTGCACGACACGACGGCGCGGGCGTACGGCATGCCGACGCAGTCCGACTTCTGGCGCTCGGTCGCGCTCAAGGACGCCGCGAAGAAGGCCAAGTCGAAGGCGGACGCCGAGGCCGCCGACGTCGACGAAGAGGCCACGGAGGACGGCGCCGCCGGGACGACCGGCGACGCCCCCAACGACTAGCCCTTCACCACCGCGGCGAGCGGCACGGTCCGCGAGCGCGCGACCGAGGCGGCGGCGGCCCCGAGGGCCACGATTCCCCAGCCGACGAGCACGAAGACCGGGATGGCCACCCCGGTGCCGGTCGAGACCGCACGCACGGCGTCCAGCGCCGGGGACACCGGCGAGAGCGACCGCAGCGCGGAGAACAGTCCGGGCGCGGTGGACGTCGTGGCCGTCACGGCCGTCACCAGCGCCATCGCCAGGGCGGCGATGCGCCCGCCGTTGCCGAACAGGGCCGCCAGCGCGTGGTTGACCGCGGCGAACGCGGCGCCGGCGACGAGCATGACGAGGCCGAGCAGCACCCCCTCGCCCCAGGTCAGCTTGAGCGCCACCGCGCCGAGCACGGTGAGCAGCACCGCCTGCGCGGCGACGATGCCCAGGCCCGGCAGGAACGCGCGCCCGAACAGGGCGCCGGTCCCGGCGGTCGACAGCGCGGCGCGGCGCGACAGGCCCGGCAGCGCGGCGAAGGTCGCCAGCGCGCCCACCCACAGGGTTGAGGCGAGCAGCAGGCTCACCCACGCGAGGTTCGGCCGCACGAGCGACGACAGCCCGTCGGTCGAGACCGGCGAGGCCACGACGCCCGCGAGCTGGTCGCGCTCGGCCTCGGTGTAGGTCGGGATGTCACCCGCGCCCGAGGCGACGCCGTCGGCGAGCTCCTGGGTGCCGTCCGCGAGGGCGCCGGCACCGTCGGCGAGCTGGCCGAGGCCACCCGCGAGCAGGGACGCCCCGCCCGCGGCCTGGTCGATGCCGCCCGTGTACTGGTCGACGCCCGAGGACAGCTGGCCGAGGCCGTCGGCGAGCAGGCGGGCGCCGCCGGCGGCCTGGTCGACGCCGCCGGTGTAGGCGTCCACGCCTCCGCTGAGCTGGGTGAGCCCGCCCGCGAGGCCGGTGACGCCGTCGGCGAACGCGTCGGTGCCGTCGGCGAGCCCGCGGGCTCCGCCGGCGAGCTGGTCGGCGCCGCCCACGAGCTGGGTCGCGCCGTCGGCGAGCTGGTGCCCGCCCTCGGAGAGTTGGGTGCCGGCGCCGATGAACTGGTCGAGCAGGGCGAGCACCTCGGCCTTGGTGGTCGGGGTGCCCTCGGGGATGGAACCCTGCAGGGCCTCGAGCTCGGCCTGGACCCGCGGCGCCCACGCGACCATCTCGGTCGACGCGGCGGAGATCTGGTCGAGCAGCGCGAGGATCGCGGTGCCGGCGTCCTTCAGGTCCACGGCCTGCCCGGCGAGGTCGCCGGCGTCCGTGGAGACCGGGGCGAGGGCGTCCGCGACCTGCTGACCGGCGGCGGCCACGCCCTGCTGGTAGGCGGTGCACGCCTCCTCGGACAGGCCCTCGGGGCAGGTGGCGGTGCCGGCCGCGAGCGCGGACGCCCGCTCGGCCGCGGCGGTCACGCCGGCGCGCACGCCGGCGGCGTCGTCGGCCAGGCCCATGGCCTCCTTGACCCAGGCGCGGGCCTCCGCGACGAAGGCCTGGACGCGTGCGTCGAATGCGATCGCGCGCTCGGTGAGCTGGGTGACCGACGCGGCGGCCTCCTCGAGCCAGTCGGCCCACTCGGGGATCCGGTTCAGCGCCGCGCGCAGCGGCGTGAGCAGGCCGTTCACCGCGCCGGTGTACTGGGTGACGCCGTCGGCGTAGGTGGCCACGCCGTCGGCGTAGGTCTGGGCGCCGGTCGCGTAGGCGTCGGCACCGTCGGCCCACTGCCGGGTGCCGTCGGCGAGCTGGGACGCCCCGCCGGCCAGCTGGTCGGCACCCGAGCTCGCGGCCCGGACGCCGTCGCGCAGCTGCGCCGACCCCGCCGAGGCGAGGCCGAGGCCGTCGGCGAGCGCCTTGGCGCCCGAGGCCGACTGGGCCGCGCCGCTGCGCAGCTGGGGCGAACCGGCCGAGGCCAGGTTGAGGCCCTCGGACAGCGCGAACGCGCCGTCGGCCGACTGGTAGGCGCCGTCGGAGAGCTGGTTCGCGCCGTCGGCGAGCTGGGCGGTGCCGTCGACCATCTCGAGCATCTGGGCCGACATCTGGTTGAAGCCGATGTAGATGTTCTTCAGGTACTCCCCGGTCAGGAACCGGTTGAGCGCGTTCGCGGCGGCGTCGGCGATGGTCTGGCCCAGCGCGGTCTCGTCGAGGCCGGCCACGGGCGAGGTCTCGACGTGGATCGTGGCCTGGCGCGCCTCGCTGGCCTCGCCCCCGAACGACGTCGCGGCGGCGGAGAACTCCTTCGGGATGGTCACGACGGCCGCGTACCGGCCGGTGCGCAGGCCCTCGGCCGCCTTCTCCTCGGTCGCCATGACCCAGTGGAAGTTCTGCTCACGGTCGGAGTCGACCAGCTCGGCCACGAACTGGCGTCCGAGCGGCATCATCTGGCCGTTGACCTCGACCATCTCGTCGTTGTTCACGACGGCGGCCTGCACGCCGCGCAGGCCGGTGTCGGCGTGGGCCGTGCCCCACAGGAAGCCGCCTGCGACGAGCAGGGGCACCAGCAACAGGGCCAGCCAGGTGGTCCAGCGGGAGCGTTTCATCGGGTACCTCCAACGAGGGCAGGGGTGCGTGCGGGGTCGAGCGCGGCCAGGGTGTCCGCGTCGTCGCCCGCCAGGACGAGGGTGATGTCGGGGTCGGACGCCAGCCGCTCGACCACGGCGCGGGCCGGGCCGGTGAGCCGGTCGACGTCGTCGACGGCGACCAACTCGACGGTGCGCTTCTCCGGATCGGCGGAGGCGACCCGCTCGAGGAGCCGCTCGGCGTCGGGGTTGGTGCCGTCGAGCCACAGGGCGTGGCGGCGGAGCTCCCCGGCCTGCTGGGGCAGGACCAGGCCGAGGACCTTGAGCTCGCCGGAGGTGAGCGCGAGGCGTCCGGTGAGGGCCAGGGTGAGCGCGCGACGCGAGGCGGGCGGCCCGTCGAGGACGAGCGTGCGCCCGCGGGCCACGTCGACGTCGACGCCCTCGAACAGCTCGGTGTCGGGCGTGGCCGCGCCGAGCCCCTGGCCGTAGATCGCGTGCTTCGCGCCGGGGTGCGGCCAGTCGGCCAGGGAGAGCTGGTGGACGATGGCCTCGCCCTCGGCGTCCATCTCGGGGAGGCGGCGGTCGAGCCACGCCGGCAGCCACCAGGCTCCGCTGCGGAGCATCTTCATGACCGCCGGGCCGAGGGTCATGCGGACGAGGAAGGCGTCGATCGCCACGCCGACGGCCAGGCCGAGGGCAATGGGCTTGATGACGCCGCTGCCCGCGGGGACGAAGAACGCGAAGACGCTGACCATGATGATGGCGGCCGCGACCACGACCTTGGCGGAGTGGACGAAGCCCTCCTCGGTCGGGTTGGTGCGGTTGCCGTGGACGTACTCCTCGCGCATGCGGGAGGTGAGGAAGATCTCGTAGTCCATGGCGAGGCCGAACAGGATGCCCATCAGGATGATCGGCAGGAACGAGATCACCGGGATCGCCTCGGGGAGGTTGATGATCTCCTTGCCCCAGCCGAGGTTGAACACCAGCGTGGTGATGCCGAAGGCCGCGCCGACGCTGAGCAGGTAGCCCAGGGCCGCCTTGACCGGCACGACGAGCGAGCGGAACACGACCGTGAGCAGCACCAGCGACAGGCCGACCACGAACAGCGAGAACGGCAGCAGGGCGCCGGCCAGCTGGGCGGAGACGTCCAGCGCGACGGCCGTGTAGCCCGTGATCGCCATGTCGACGCCGCGGTCGGCGCGCCACGTGTCGGTGAGCGCCTGCAGGTTGTGGACCAGCTGGCTGGTCGCGGGGTCGTCGGGCCCGGTGGTCGGGATGACCTGGATCAGGGCGGTGTCGGCGTTCGGGTTGGGGACGGCCATGGCGACGAGCTTCACGCCGGGCACCTGCTCGACCTCGTCGGCCAGCTCGGTGACCAGGCCCATCGGGTCGGTGGACTCGACGATCGGGCCGGTGATGACCAGCGGGCCGTTGTAGCCGGCGCCGAAGCGCTCGGTGATGAGGTCGAACGTGATGCGGTCGGGCGCCCCGGGCGGGTTCTGGCCCGAGTTGGGCAGGGCCAGCTTGAGCTGCGTGGCCGGCAGGGCCAGCGCGCCGAGCATCGCGATGACCGCGAGGATGGTGAGCAGCGGCACCTTGGTGATGACGCGCACCCACCAGCGGGATGCCCGCGTCCAGCCGTCGGGCTTCGCGTGCTGCTCGATCGGACGCCCCTCGGCCATGGCCAGGCGCGCCTCCTTGGGGCGGATGCGGTCGCCGGCGAAGCCGAGCATGGCGGGCAGCAGCGTGAGGGCGAGGGCCACCTCGATGGCGACCGCGACGGCGGAGAACACGCCCATGATGCCGAGGAAGGGGATGCCGGCAACGCTCAGGCCGACCAGCGCCACGATGACGGTGGAGCCGGCGACCACGACGGCCGAGCCCGCGGTGGCGGTGGCGCGCGCGGCCGACTCCTCGGCCTCCATGCCCGTGGCCAGCTGGTCGCGGTGGCGGCTGACGATGAACAGGGAGTAGTCGATGCCGACCGCCAGCGCGAGCATCAGGGCCAGCAGCAGCGTGGTCGACATGATCGGGATGACCCCGGCCGCGATCACGATGACGAGCACGGACGCCCCGGCGCCGACCAGCGCGCTGATCACGGGCATCAGGGCGGCGCGGAGCGACCCTAGGACGACCAGCAGCACGATGATGGCGATGCCGACGCCGATGGCCTCGATGGCGGAGAGGTGGGGCATGGAGACCGAGAAAAGGTCACCGCCGACGTGGACCTCGCCGCCGGGGATGGCGTCCTGCAGGTCGGCGCCCGCCTCGACCAGCATCTCGCGCTGGGCGTCGGTGAGGTTGGACGGCCCGAGGCCCTCCTTGGCGCGGACGTTGATGAGCGCGGCGGTCTCGTCGTCGCTGATCAGTCCGTCGACGTACTCGAAGAAGGGCGACTGCGCCATCTCGACCCAGTCGAGCTCCTCCAGCAGCGGCAGCTCGTCCTCGATCGCCTGCTTGATGGCGGGGTCGGTGACCTTCTGCCCCTCGGGCGCGAGGACGACCATGTTGGCCGAGCTCAGCGCCGCCTCGGGGAACGTCATGCGCAGGCCGTCGAGGGCCACCTGGGACGACGCGCCCGGGATGTCGAACTCGTCGTTGAAGGAGCCGCCCACGGCGAGCGCGAGGCCGCCGAGGACGACGAGGATGGCGAGCCAGGCCGCCACGACGCGCTTGCGTGCGCGCCACGAGGCTCGGGCGAGCCGGTAGATCCAGGTGGACACAGGGCACCCTTCGATACAGAAATGTATTGAATACGATACTGTATCGATCGTCCCCCTCAAAACCTGTTGCGGGTTAGGGTGGACCGACGAGGAGGAGACGTGACCGAGACCCTGACGGCTCGCCGCGCGGCCACGCGCGACCGGCTCGTCGACGCCGCGATCCGGGTGTTCGCCGAGAAGGGCGTGCTCGGGGCGTCGGTCGAGGAGATCTGCGAGGCCGCGGGCTTCACCCGGGGCGCGTTCTACTCCAACTTCTCCAGCAAGGACGACCTGTGCATCGCGGTGCTGGATCGGCAGATCTCCGACCAGATGTCCGCCCTCGACAAGGCGCTGGCCGCCGTCGACATAGCGCCCACCACCGACATCGACGCGCTCATGCGCGTGGCGCTCGAGATGTTCTTCGCCTCCCGACCCACCGACCGCGACTGGGTGCTGACCGGCCAGGAGCTGCGCCTGCACGCCGCGCGCTCCCCCGAGCTCGCGCTCGCCTACCGCGAGACCCACCGCCGCGGAACCGAGGCCGTCGCCGGGGCGATCAGCCACGCACTGTCGACGCTCGGCTACGAGCTGGCCGTCACCGGCCCCGAGGCCGTCGGGGCGCTGCACGCGGTGCACGACCACGGGATGCTGGGCAACCTCATCGGCGTCGACCCCGCCGACGGCGACCTGACGCTGAACCTGCTGCCGAGCGTGCTGAAGGCACTCATCCGTAAGTCGGGCGGGCCTCAGCCCCAAGGCTGACGCCCGGGGTCCCGTCCTGGGGGAGGATGCGGTTGCCACCTCCGAACCGAACGGACGCCCCCGTGTCAGAGATCCAGTCGCCGCCGCCCCCGGCACCGACCCCGCCCCCCGCCCCGAAGCGCCGCCGCCGGACCATCCTGTTCGTCGTGCTGGGCGTCGTGCTCGTCCTGCTCCTGGCCCTCGCCTGGGTGGTGCAGTCCTTCCTCGCGAGCATGGCCGCCTTCTCCGAGGGGGGTGGCCGGAACGAGGTGCAGGTGATGCGGATCGACCTCGCCCCGACCGTCACCCTCGCGGGCACCATCGCCCCCACCCAGCGGCTCGACCTGTCCTTCACCAGCGACGGCGAGGTCACCAGCGTTCCCGTCGCCGTGGGCGACAGCGTGACGCGCGGCACGGCGCTGGCGTCCATCGACGACGCCGACCTGCGGGCCGCGGTGAGCGACGCCACCGCCGAGGCCACCGCCGCCCGGCAGGACTACAACTCCGCCCGCCGCACCGGCCCCGCGGCCGCCGTGACGGCCGCCCGGTCGGCGCTCAGCCTCAAGGAGCAGGCGCTCAAGGACGCGCAGGCCGCCCTCGAGAAGGCCACGCTCGTCTCCACCATCGACGGCGTCGTCGCGGCCGTGAACGTCAAGGTCGGCGACCGCATCGGCGACGGGGCGTCCGCCCCCGCCGGTTCCGGGGGCTTCGACCCGATGGGCATGGGCGCCCCGGCCGGCGGTGGCTCGGACACCGGCGCCGCCGTCGTGGTCATCTCCCGCACCTTCCAGGTCGACGCCTCCGTCGGCAGCGCCGAGCGGCCGCTCGTGACCAAGGGCATGCAGGCCACCGTCCGCGCCTCCTCCAGCCGGACGCCCCTGCCCGGCAAGGTCAGCGCCGTCGGCGTCATCGCGACCTCCGCGCAGGGGGACCGCCCCACCGCGGCCACCTTCCCCGTGACCATCACCCTCGACGGCGAGCCCGCCGACATCTTCACCGGCGGGGCCGCCACCGTCGACCTGGTCGGCGAGGGCCGCACCGGGGTCCTCGCCGTCCCGCTCGGCGCGCTGCTCAACGGCGGCCAGGGCACGGAGGACTCGGTCCTCGTCCGGCGCGACGGCGCCGACCCGCAGCCCGTCCCGGTCATGCTGGGCACCCGTCAGGGCGACCTGGTCGAGGTCGTCTCCGGCCTCGACGAGGGCGAAACGGTCCTCGTGATGGGCGGCATGGCATCCCTCGGCCCGGTCGAGGAGAAGCCGCGATGAGCGTCACCGAGCCGCTCGCGGACGCCGCGCCGGTCCCCGTCCTCCAACTGCGCAACGTCTGGAAGACCTACCGCGGCGACGGCGTCGAGGTGCACGCCCTGCGCGGGGTCGACCTCGACGTGCAGGCCGGCGAGTACGTGGCGATCATGGGACCCTCGGGTTCGGGCAAGTCGACGTTGATGAACGTCATCGGCTGCCTCGACGTCGCCTCCCACGGCCAGTACGTCCTCGACGGCGAGGACGTCGCCCACCTCACCGACAACGACCTGGCCGACATCCGCAACGAGCGGATCGGCTTCGTCTTCCAGCAGTTCAACCTCCTGACCAGCCAGCCCGCGTGGCGCAACGTCGAGCTCCCCCTCTGGTACGCCCGGGTGAAGGGCGGCGTCCGCAAGCAGCGCGCACTGGACGCCCTCGCCCGCGTCGGCCTCGCGGACCGCGCCCACCACAAGCCCGGACAGCTCTCCGGGGGCCAGCAGCAGCGCGTCGCCATCGCCCGCGCGCTCGTCACCGACCCGGCGCTGATCCTGGCCGACGAGCCCACAGGCAACCTCGACTCGGTGTCGACCGCCGAGATCCTCGACCTGCTCGACGAGCTGCACCGGTCGGGCCGCACCATCGTGCTCATCACCCACGAGGCCGAGGTCGCCGCCCGCGCCCAGCGCGTCGTGCGCGTCTTCGACGGCCGCATCGCCTCCGACGAGCCCGGGGGGTGGACGCCGTGATGACCTGGTGGGAGACCTTCCGCATCGCGCTGGACGCCATCGTGGCCCACCGGGTGCGCTCGATCCTGACCACGCTCGGCATCACGATCGGCATTGCTGCGGTGACCCTGTCGGTCGGACTGGCCCAGGGCGCCTCGTCGGCGGTCACCAGCAGCATGGGCGACCTCGGCTCCAACATGCTCACCGTGATGGGCGGCTACTACGGCCCGGTTCCGGCCGACGGCATGATGATGGCCCCGACCGAGCAGGTGCCCCTCACCGTCGCGGACGCCGACGCCCTGGCCGACCGCTCCGTCGCCCCCGACATCGCCGGCGTCGCCCCGGTGATCAACACCGGCTTCGAGCTGACGGCCGGGGACAAGGTCGCCGGCACCAACGCCGAGGCGACCACGACGAGCTGGTTGTCCGTGCGGAGCCGCACGCTGGCGTCCGGCCGCTTCTTCACCGACGAGGAGTACGCCGACGCCGCGCCGGTCGTGGTGCTCGGCACCCAGGTCGCGGAGCAGCTGTTCGGCGACCCGTTCTCGGCCGTCGGCCAGATGGTCTCGGCCAACGGAAGCAGCTTCCGGGTGATCGGCGTGCTGACGGGCGAGGGCAGCGTCGGCGGCATGATGGGCGCCGACGACATGGCCGCGATCCCGATGACCACCTACCGCGAGCGGCTGGCCTGGGGCGACGACCCGGTGTCGGCCATCTACGTGCAGGCCGCGTCGGTGGAGAAGCTGCCGCAGGCCTACCAGGAGACCGAGGCCCTCCTGCTCGGACGCCGCGGCGTCACCTCGCCCGACCAGGGCGGCTTCATGATCATGGCCCAGCAGTCGCTCGTCGACGCGATGGCCGAGGTCACGAACGCACTCACCCTGCTGCTCGGCGGCATCGCGGCGATCTCGCTGGTCGTCGGCGGCATCGGCGTGATGAACATCATGCTGGTGTCGGTGTCCGAGCGCGTCCGCGAGATCGGCCTGCGCAAGGCGCTCGGCGCCCGCCGCCGCACGGTGCTGCTGCAGTTCCTCACCGAAGCCGCCCTGCTCGCCCTCGTCGGCGGCATGTTCGGCCTGCTGCTCAGCGGCGGCGTCGCCTGGCTGATCACGGCGGCCACCCAGTTCCCCATCCCGGTGTCGGTGCCGACGGTGCTGATGGCGCTCGGCGTCTCGGCGACCATCGGCATCATCGCCGGGGTCTACCCCGCGTCGCGGGCGGCCCGGCTCGCCCCCATCGACGCCCTCCGTCGCGAGTGAGGACCACCCCATGGCCACTCCCCCTCCCGTGCCCGGCCCCGCCCCCCTGCCGCCGGCCCGCGTCACCACCCCGCCCGAGGGCGACCGCCGCTCGGTGGCCCGCACGCGGCGCCGCCGCGTCCTCGCCGCCGCCCTGGCGCTGCTGCTCGTCGCCGGCCTCGGCTGGGCGGCGCTGCAGTCGGGCAGCCGCGGCCCGGCCGGCGCGAACCGGTACACGACCGTGGCCGCCGAGCGCGGCTCCATCACGCAGACGGTCACCACCAGCGGCACCGTCGCGCAGGTGAACGAGATGTCGGTGCGGTTCCCGGCGTCCGCCACCGTGCTCGAGGTGCGCGCGGCGGTCGGCGACACCGTGGCCCCCGGCGACGTGCTCGCCGTCATCGACGACACGGCGCTGCGCACGCAGGTGCTCACCGCCCAGGCCGCCGTGGACGCCGCCGCCCTGTCCGTCCAGCAGATGCGGCAGGCGGACGCCCCCGCGTCCGGGCCGGTGGTCCCCTCGACGCCGCGGCGTCCGGTGGTGGACGCCGGCGGCGGGATGCCGGCGCCCCCGCCGCTCGCGCTGCCCGAGGCGCCCGACCCGTACGTCGACCTCACCCCACTCGAGGCCGCCCGTGCCGAGGCCGAGGCGGCAGCCGCCGTCGTGGCCGAGCGGACCGCCCTGGCCGGCAAGGCGGTCGCCGCGATGCAGGACGCCTGCCACCCGGTCGCCCCGACCCCCAGCGCAACGCCGAGCGCCACGCCGAGCCCCAGCGCCACGCCAAGTCCGTCGGCGACGCCCGACCCCACCCCGGACCCGTCCGCCACGCCCCTGGCCACGCCGCAGCCGTCCCCCGACCCGAGCGCCACCCCCGGGCCGAGCGTGACTCCGGACCCGAGCGCGACGCCGGGTCCCCCGGCCTCACCGACGCCCGAGCCGCCGGCCTCCCCGTCCCCCGAACCCACCGTCGACTCCGAGGCCTGCCTGGCCGCGGTCGAGCAGGTCACGGCGGCGCAGGCGGCGGTGACCGAGGCCCAGGCGGCGGCGACGCTGGCGAACGCGCGCGGCCCCGAGGCCGTCGGCGGCGTGGGTGGCGCGCTCGCGGCGGCGGTCGAGCAGGTGCGCGGCTGGATCGACGCCGTGAACCGCGCCCTCGGCGGCTGGCAGCAGCAGGTGGCGCGGGCCCAGTCCGCTCCCCCGATGGGGTCGACCGACGGCGGGTTCCCCGACCTGTCCGACCTGCAGTCCGCGGGCGGGGGCGGCGCACCGGACCCCAACCGCTCGGCGATCGTGTCGGCCGAGGTCGCCCTGGCCAAGGCCCGGCGCGAGCTGGCGTCCGCCCAGGAGCACCTCGAGGCGGCGACGCTCCGCGCCCCGATGGGCGGCACCCTCTCGGCCCTGCCCTGGACCGTCGGATCGACGGCCACGGCGTCCGAGCGCGCGGTCGTGACCGCGCCGGGGGCGGTGACGGTCAGCGTGACCGTGCCGGCGTCCCAGTTCCTGGCGCTCAGGCAGGGGCAGCAGGCCACCGTGCGGGCGGCCGGCGGGGTCGAGGCCGTGGCGACCGTCGCCAGCAAGGCCCTGGTCCCGAACGCCATGGGCGCCTTCCCGGTGACGATCCTGACGACGGGTGAGAACGCGCAGGGGCTGCCCGGCGGCTCCTCGGCCACCGTCGAGATCGGTGTCGGCAGCGCCACCGATGTGGTCGTGGTCCCGCTGTCGGCGGTCACGCGGACGGACACAGAAGGCACGGTGCGCCTCCTTCGGGGCGACGAGGTCGTCGAGGTCCCGGCCCGGTTCGGCAGCGTGGGTGACACGCACGTCGAGGTGCTCGAGGGCGTCGCGGTCGGGGACCTGCTGGTCGTCGCCGACGCCGCGCGCCCGTTGCCGGGGCTCGACTTCGGCGGACCGGGCTGATCGACCCGTCAGGCGGGAACGGCGGCCGGGCTCAGCTGGCCCAGCGGCCGGTGAAGTACAGCCAGGCCCACAGGCACTGGACGCCCACCGCCAGCAGGCCCAGCAGCACGCCCAGCGCCTGCCACGCCGGCTTGTGCTTGCGCGCCTCGACGAACTCACCGACCAGCCGCCACAGCGGGAACCACAGCAGCACGGCGCGGTTCACGCTCATCAGCCAGTAGGACAGCGAGAAGGCCAGCACCTGGACGCCCACCCAGGCGGCCTCCGCCACCCGGCGGCGGAACAGGGCCACCACGGCCACGACGAGGCCGACGATCCACGAGACGAGCTCGGCGCGGAACAGCCACGGCCACTCGGGGTGGTCGGCGTTGGGGCGCCACAGGGTGTCCCAGTGGTTGCGCAGGGCCTCCCAGGGCCAGTGGAAGCCACGGTCCCAGCCGGCCTCCTGCGCGGAGAACCAGGCCGTCCACGAGCCGGTGAGCCCGTGGAGGTAGACCACATAGGCGACCAGCACCGTCGTCGGCAGCACCAGCCAGGCGAGGCGGGCGCCCAGCCCGCCGTCCTGGACCCCCTTGCGACGCGAGGGCCGGCGTCCCTGCGTGATGGCGAGGATCACCAGCGCACCGATGAGGAACAGCCCCGACACCCGAAGGGTGCACGCCAGCGCGGCGAGCAGCGCGGCCTGGCCCCAGCGGCGCTGGGTGGCGCGCTCCCAGGACCAGAAGGCGGCGGCCATGAACGGCGACTCGGTGTAGGGGACGGCCGTGAACACCGCGGTCGGCGCGAGCAGCCACGCGATCGCCCCCCACGTGCCGGCGATGCGCTTGAGCGCGAAGGCCGCCACGAGCGAGCAGGCCAGGGCCAGGATCGAGCCCCACAGGACGGGCGAGAGCCCGATCTCCATGAACCCGCGCAGCACCAGCGGGAGGCCGGGGAAGAACGCCATCTCCTGCGGGTCGGCGTAGCCCTCCCGCGCGATGAGAAGGAAGTGCGCGACGTCCCACTGGGCGACGACGGACTCGAGGCTGCGGCGTCCGGTCACCGCCAGCGCCACCGCGATGACGGCGAACAACAGCCGCGTGACGAGCCACACCTGCACGACCAGCAGGTTCTCGTCGACCAGCCGCCTCACGGTCCTCGCCACGGGAGGTGGGTCAGCCGTTGCCGCCGCCGGGGGCTCCCGGGGTCTCCCTGTTGCGGCCCGGGGTGCCGCCGGGAGTCTGGGACGGCGTCGGCTGCGCCTTCGGCGGCTCCGGGGACGGGGTCTCCGAGGGGGACGGCTCGGGCTCGGGCGACGGCTCGGGCTCAGGCGTCGGCTCGGGCGTCGGCTCGGGCGACGGCGTCTCGGACGCCGTGGGCTCCGAGGTCGCGGCGGCCCGCGGGATCGGCGGGGAGGTGAAGTTCCCGGTCTCGCTCATGCGCGTCGGGCCGGGGAAGGCGATCCTCTCCTTGCCCTCCATCGCGACCTTCATGAACTCCAGCCAGCCGGGGGCGGTGTAGGTCGAGCCGTACACGTTGCCGCCGAGGTCGCTGATGCCCTGCTCGCCGCCGGTCAGCACCACGGCGGTGGAGATCTGCTGCGTGGCGCCGATGAACCAGGTCGAGCGCGTCTCCTTCTTGTTGGAGTCGTAGTAGGTACCGGTCTTGCCGGCGGTCGGGTAGCCGAGCGAACGCATGCCCCGGGCGGTGCCGTCCTCGACGACCTTGGTCAGCGCGTAGGCGGCGTTGCGGGCGATGTCGGGCTCGATCGTCTGGTCCTGCACGATGGCCGGCTGGTAGATGACCTCACCCTGCGCGTCGCGCACCTCCGCCACGATGTGGGTGTCCGACCGCTTGCCCTCGTTCACCAGCGTGGCGAGCGCGCGTGCCGCGTTGAGGGGGCTGACCTCGAGGTAGCCCAGCGCGATGGAGGGCTGGAAGTGACGCTCGTCCACCTCGGTCAGGGCACCGGCGTCGATGGCGGCCTGGGCGACCTTGCGGGGGCCGTCGTCCATCTGCATCGTCATGTCGACGTAGGCGGTGTTGACCGACTTGGTCGTCATGTCCTGCAGCGTGATCCAGCCATAGTTGCCGCCGCCGGCGTTGGACACCTCGCTGTCGCCGATCTTCAGCTTGTTGCGGCCGTTGAACTTGGTGTTCAGCGTGGCACCCTCGCGGAGGCCGGCCACGAGCGCCCACGGCTTGAAGGTCGAGCCGGTGGCACGCGGGGTCTCGGCCCAGGGGATCTCGCTGGTCACGAAGTCGGGGCCGTTGTACTCGGCCAGGATCGCACCGGTCTTCGTGTCGACCGAGGCGATGGCCGGGTGGTACCAGAGCGGGTCGTGCCCCTCGCCGGAGTTCTTGGCGATGCGCTCGGCCATGTTGGCGGCCGCCGTGACCGCGGCGTCCTGCAGGCGCTTGTCGATCGTCGTGATGATCTTGAGGCCACCACCCTCGATCTGGGCGGCGTCGAAGCCGGCGGTGAGCAGTTCGTCCTTGACCTTGTTCACCAGGTAGCCGTTGGGCCCCCCCAGGCGGTTCTCGACGCTCAGGCGCGGGAAGTCGGGCAGCGTGGTGTAAATCTCGTCCTTGCGCGCCTCGGTCATGTACCCGACCTTCACCATCTGGTTGATCGTGTACTGGTAGCGCTCGAGCAGGTCCGCGCGCTGCTTGTCGCCGCGCGCCGGGTCGAGGTGGTTGGGGGCGTTGATGATCGCCGACAGCGCGATGGCCTGCTGGTCGTCGAGGTCCTTGGCGTCCTTGGAGAAGTACGCCTGCGCCGCGGTCTGGATGCCGTACGCGCCGCGCCCGAAGTAGACCGTGTTGAGGTAGCCCTCGAGGATCTCCTCCTTGGTCAGGTCCTGGTTGACCTTGAGCGCCACCATGATCTCGGTGAGCTTGCGGGTGATCGTCTTGTCCTGGGTGAGGTAGCGGACCTTCACGTACTGCTGCGTGATCGTCGAGCCACCGACCGTGTCGACGCCCGGCGTCAGCGCGGTCTGCACCGCGCGCATCAGGCCCGGCACGGAGATCCCCCGGTCCTCCCAGAAGGTCTCGTTCTCGGCGGCGACGATGGCCTGCTTGACGTTCTCGGGCATCTCGCTGAGCGGGATCGACTGCCGGTTGTGCACGAAGAACGTGCTCATCGGCTGCTCGCCATCACTGAAGTAGACGGTCGAGACGTTGGTCTGGAACTCGTCGTTCGGCTTCGGGATCGTGGTGTTGGCGTAGATGAACACGAAGGCCCCGACGCCGAGCACGGCGACCGTCAACGCGAGGATGCCGATCCACTTGAACAAGCCCAGCGCGATCTGTCCGCCGGTGCGCTTGCCACGCTGATGCGGGGCGCCGCCACGGGGAGCTCGCGAGGCGCCGCCGGCGCGCTTCGGGTCAGTCATGCAGGATCCTCACTCTCGTGGTCAGCTGGTCGCCGATACCACACCCGATCCAGCGTAGTTGCCCCTCCCCCAGAAATCAGAACCGTGTTGCCGTCGGCAGCTGTTCGGACGCCGCGGGCCCGGCCTCGGCGGTGGCCTGCTTCCGGGTGGAGACGAGGCTCGTCACGGTCACGAGGGCGAGGACGCCGACGATCACCACGAGGCTGGCCAGGGTCGGGACCGTGGGGACCCACGCCCAGATGCCGTGCGCCCAGTGCAGGACGAGCTTCACCCCGATGAAGGCCAGGATGACCGCGAGCCCGTGGCTGAGGTGGACCAGCTTGGACAGGACGCCGGCGAGCACGAAGTAGAGCGCGCGCAGGCCCAGCAGGGCGAAGGCGTTGGTGACGAACACGAGGTACGGGTCGCCGGTGATGCCGTACACGGCCGGCACGGAGTCGACGGCGAAGACGACGTCGGTGAACAACACGGTGAGGATCGCCACCGCGAGCGGGGTGAGCGCGCGGCGTCCGTTCTCGGTGACGGTCCAGCGGGTGCCGTGGTAGTCCTCGGTCACGGGCCAGATCCTGCGGATCCAGCGCACGACCCGCATCTCGGAGACCGGGGTGTGCGCGCCGCCGCCCGCGGCGTCCTTCCACACCTTGACCGCGGTCAGCAGCAGGATCAGGCCGAACACGAGGAACGTGAACGAGAACGACGCGATGAGCGTCGCCCCCAGCGCGATGAACACCGCACGCAGGACCAGCGCGCCGGCGACACCGATGAGAAGGACCCGCTGTTGCAGCTCCTTGGGCACGGCGAACGCCCCGAGGATCAGCATGAACACGAAGAGGTTGTCGACGCTGAGGCTCTTCTCGACGAGGTAGCCGGTGTAGTACTCCAGCCCCGTCTGGCCGCCGTACTGCGCCAGCAGCCAGCCGCCGAACGCCACCGGCAGGGCGACGTAGAACACCGACCAGCCGACGGCCTCCTTCATGGAGACCTCGTGCGGGCGGCGGGTGATGACGAAGTCGAGGGCGAACAGGGCCAGGATGCCGGCGATGGTCCAGCCCCAGAGCGCGGGCGTGGCGATGGAGTCGAGCATGGGTCTCCTCAGATCGATGTCGGTCTGAGGTCTCCCCCACCCGGATCGGGCGCTCCGCCGGGGATGATGTCATCCGGAGTGGCCGGCGGGGACTTGTGGAGTACTCCCCTCGTGCTTCCATCGTAGAGGGTGGTGGTTGACCAGGCAACCTCACGACATCAAGAGGCTCGGTGGTGGAGCCAAGGGGACTCGAACCCCTAACCCCCTGCTTGCAAAGCAGGTGCGCTACCAATTGCGCCATGGCCCCGGCGGAGGACAAGTGTACGCCACGGCGTCCGGCTGCCAGCAACCCGGGCGCGAGCGCTCCATCCCTCCTTGACAGACCCACCTAGGCTTGGGTCGGGACCGCACCCGCCACCCCGGTCCGCGGAGGGCCTCATGGCAACGACGAAGAAGCCGATGCGCCGACGCATCCTGCTCGCGACGCTGGTGTTCGTGCTGGTGGCCGTGCTGGGGGTCGGTGGCTTCTACGCGTGGAGCGTGCAGCAGGCCCTCTCGGGCATGCCGCGCGAGGACCTGATGCCCGACGACGCCCCGCTGACGGCCGACCCCGAGCTCGACGCGCGCCCCAACCTCGGCACGCAGGTCGACAGCGGTGCCCCGGCCCCCGTGGCGGTCGAGGAGGAGACCACGACCTCCCCCATCGAGGGTGGCGTCGCCGAGCCGGGCGGGTCGATCAACCCCGGGCGTCCCGGGCCGGGCGCCGACGGCTCGCTGAACGTGCTGCTGCTCGGGTCGGACTCCCGGGGCAACGACCGCGGGCGCAGCGACGTGATGATCCTCGCCCACGTGCCGCCGGCGCGCGACAAGGTGTACCTGGTCTCGTTAACGCGCGACATGTGGGTCACGATCCCGGGGCGTGGCGCGGCGAAGATCAACGCCGGCTACGCGTACGGCGGCGTCCCCCTGGCGGTGCGCACGGTCGAGAACCTGATCGGCACCCGCATCGACCACGCCGCGATGATCAACTTCGACGGCTTCATCGGCCTCACCGACGCGCTCGGCGGCGTGACGGTGAACAACAAGCACGCCAGCCCCGGGTTCCCGCGCGGGCAGGTGACGCTGAGTGGAGAGAAGGCGCTCGCCTACGTGCGTGAGCGCAAGAACCTGCCGCGTGGTGACCTCGACCGGGCGGAGCGCCAGCGGCTGGTGCTGCAGGCGATCGCCGGCAAGCTCCTCTCTGCCGACACCCTCGCGAACCCGGCTCGGTTCAGCGCGGTGGCGAACCGGCTGGGCAGCTTCGTCACCGTCGACCAGGGCCTCACGAACGGCCAGATCGTGTCGATCGGGACGTCCCTGCGCCTCACCGGTGGCGGCGACGTCGTGAGCCTGCAGGCCCCCATCTCGGGCTTCGGCCGCAGCAGGGGCGGCCAGTCGATCAACCTCGTGGACTGGCCGCGGATGCGCTCGATGGCCGACGCCATCCACAACGGGACGATGGCCTCCTACCGCTGACCCCGGCCACGACCGGCGCAGGCCCGCGGCGTCCGGATCACTCGGGGTCGGAGCCGAACAGGCCCATCTTCCCGGCGACCTCGGCACCGTCGGGGTTGGTGTCGTGCGACCCGTCGGGGTAGACGACGGTCGGCACGACCCGGTCGCCCCCGTTGAGGGAGCGGACCAGGTCGGCCGCCTCGTCGTCGGCGTCCACGTCGACCTCGTCGAACGCGACCCCGAAGTACCGCAGGTCGTTGACCAGCGACCGCGAGTACGGGCACCAGGTGGTCGTGTAGACGGTCGGGCGGTCGTCGGCCATGGTCAGCCCTTCGGCTCGAAGCGGGCCTGGAAGAAGCGCAGGTAGCGCGGCTCGTAGACCATCTCGAGCCCCTTCACCGAGGCGCGGTGGTCCCAGCACTCCTTGACCGACTCGGCCACGACGTCCATGTGCGCCTGGGTGTAGACCCGGCGCGGGATGGTGAGCCGGACCAGCTCCAGCCTGGGCTTGTGGTTCTCGCCGGTCACGGCGTCCCTACCGGCCGAGACGATGCCGCGCTCCATGGCCCGCACGCCCGACTCGAGGTAGAGCTGCGCCGCGAGCATCTGGGCGGGGAACTCCTCCTGGTCCAGGTGCGGGTAGAAGCCGCGCGCGTCCAGGAAGATGCCGTGGCCGCCGACGGGCTTCACGAACGGGATCCCCCACTGCTCCAGCAGCATGCCGAGGTAGCGCACCTGGCCGACGCGCGACTTCATGTAGGAGTCGTCGAGCGACTCGCGGATGCCGATCGCCATGGCCTCCATGTCGCGGCCGGCCATGCCGCCGTAGGTGTGCAGGCCCTCGTAGACGACGACCATGTTGCGGGCCTCCTCGAAGACCTCGCGGTCGTTGGTGGAGAGCCAGCCGCCGATGTTGACCAGCGGGTCCTTCTTGCCCGACATGGTGGCGCCGTCGGAGTAGGAGCAGAACTCCTTGAGGATCTCGGCGATCGGCTTGTCGGCGTAGCCCTCCTCGCGCTCCTGGATGAACAGGGCGTTCTCGACCGCGCGGGTGGCGTCCAGGTAGATCGCGATGCCGTGCTCGGCGGTCAGCTCGCGGACCGCCCGCATGTTCGCCATCGAGATCGGCTGCCCGCCGGCCATGTTCACCGTCGCGGCGACGCACACGTACGGGATCTTGTCGGCGCCCACCTCGTCGATCAGGCGGCGCAGCTTGTCGAGGTCGACGTTGCCCTTGAACTCGGCCAGCGAGGAGGTGTCGTGCGCCTCGTCCACGATGATGTCGTGGAAGGTGGCCCCGTTGGCCTCCTGGTGGTAGCGCGTGGTGGTGAAGTACATGTTGCCCGGCACGTGGTCGCCCGGCTTGATCTTCACCGAGCTCAGGATGTTCTCCGCGCCGCGGCCCTGGTGGGTGGGCACGAGGTACTCGTAGCCGTAGCACTCCTTCACCGTGCGCTCGAGGTGGTAGAAGTTCTCGCTGCCGGCGTAGGCCTCGTCGCCGACCATCATCCCGGCCCACTGGCGGTCGCTCATCGCGTTGGTGCCCGAGTCGGTCAGCAGGTCGATGTACACGTCGCGGCTGTGCAGCAGGAAGGTGTTGTACCCCGCCTTGGCCAGGGCCTTCTCGCGCTGCTCGCGCGTGGTCATGTACAGCGGCTCGACGACCTTGATCTTGTACGGCTCGGCCCAGCTGCGGCGGTCCTGCTGCTGCCCCATCGTGTGCAGCGAGGAGGGGCGACTCTGCTCATCCATGCCCGGAACCCTACGCAGGGGCCCGTCGCTACGGGAGGCCAGCGGGTGCCTCAACAGTTCAGTCCCGGACGCCGCGGGTGCGGCTCAGCGGCCCCCGGCCAGCGGCTGGTCCTTGTACTTGGCCGCGTAGTCGGCCATGGTCCCGGTGCGCACGGCCTGCGCCATCTCGGCGAGCTGTGGCTCGTTGACGATGTCGATCGACTGGCCGTCGCCCGACGTCCCGAACCCGGAGATCGGCGCCTGCAGGATCACGATGTCGTCGCCGGAGTTCACCCGCATGCTGGTCGCCGTTGAGAAGATCACCTGGTTGGTCAGTCCCTCGTCGACCGTGAAGTACTGGCCGAGCTGGCCCATGACCTCGTTGAACTTCACCGGGTTGGCGAGCACGTCGAGGGTCAGCATCTTCATCAGGATCGCCTTGACCACCGCGCGCTGCCGCTCGGCCCGGTCGAGGTCGCCGTTGGGCAGGCCGTATCGCTGCCGGACGTAGGTCAGCGCCTCCTCGCCCTGGATCGTCACCTCGCCCTTGGGCCAGCTGTACTCCCCCACGGAGGAGGCGTGCTTGTTGTCCACCGTGACCCCGCCCAGCTGGGTCGTCAGCCCCATGAAGCCGTCGAAGTCGATCTTGGCGGCGTGGTCCATCCGCACGCCGACCAGCGACTCGAGCGTGCGGGTCGCGAGCGCCTCGCCGCCGTAGGCGTACGCGGCGTTGATCTTGGCCTGCCCGCGCCCGGGGATCTGCACCCACATGTCACGGGGGAAGGACACGATGTAGACCTTGTCGCGGGTCGGCGGGACGTGGGCGAGCATCAGCACGTCGCTGCGCCCCCGGTCGCCGTCGCCGCGGGAGTCGCTGCCCATCAGCACATAGTTGAACGAGCCCTCCACCGACGCGTCGGCGGCCGGGCGCTCGGGGTCGTCGGTCTCCCCCGACGGGAGCAAGGTGTTGGTGCGCTCGATGTCGCTCGCGGTGGACCACATCCGCCACACGTAGAAGCCGCCCACCATCATCGCGAGCGCGACGACGATGCCGATGACGGCGAAGAACCAGGTGAGGAACCCGTTCCGGCGCCGGCGTGGTTCCTCCATGGCGCGCCCAGGCCTGCTCATGCGTCGTCCCTCCGGGGTTCGCCCGCGAGGGCGTCGGTGGCGGCGGCCCACACCCGGGCATCCCGATCACGACGCTCGCGTCGGCTGCGCAGCACGGCGGCCGCCCCCAACGCGAGAGCCGACACGACCAGGGGCACCGCTCTCACGGCCACCATTGTAGGCGCGAATAGGCTGGGCCCGATGAGCGTGATCGATGTGCTGTTCCCGCCGGGTGCGTCCCAGCGGGACTGGGTCGCGGACGGCATCCTCGCCGTCTCCGTGACGCTGGTCGCGATCGTGCCCTACATCACCCTGTTCACCATCCCGATCGACTACTCGGCGCTGTACGCGCTGTCGGCGTCGTTCACCCTCCCACTGGCGCTCCGGCGGCACGCACCGCTGGCGATGCTGGCGCTGTGCACGCTGGCGGGGGTGTTCCAGCTGCTGCTGATCCCGGTGCCCACGGCGTCCCTGATCGCGGTGCCCATCGTCGCCTACAGCGTCGCCCGCTGGGTGGCCGGCCACCTGGCCCGCTCGGTGATCGTCATCGGCGCGTTCGCGTCGGTGCTCGGCCCGATGCGCTGGTTCGCGGGGTTCGACAACAACCCCAGCGCCGACATCCTGTTCTGGGGCGCCTGCCTGGGCGCGGTGCTCACCCCCTACGCGATCGGCCGGCGCACCCGCGAGGTCGCCGAGTCGCGCGCCGCGCAGGTGCAGGCCGCCGAGGAGCGGTACACCCTGCTGCTCGCCGAGCGGGAGCAGCAGACCAAGCTCGCCGAGGCGTCCACCCGCGCGATGATCGCGCGCGAGCTGCACGACATCGTGGCCCACTCGCTGTCGGTCATGATCGTCCAGGCCGAGGGCGGGCGGGCCGCGGCCACGCGCAAGCCCGAGGCGGCCGCCGAGGCCCTCGACACCATCGCCGAGACCGGCCGCGAGGCCCTGCACGAGATGCGCCGCATCGTCGGGGTGCTGCGCTCCGACCCCGGCGCCGCCGAGCCGCCGAACTACGCCCCGATGCCCACGCTGCACGACATCCCCGACCTCGTGCACCGCACCTCCGACCGGGCCCGTCTGGTCGTCAACGGCACCCCCTTCACCGTCCCGCAGGCGTTGTCGCTGACGATCTATCGGGTGACGCAGGAGGCGCTGACGAACTTCCTCAAGCACGCCGGCCCGGGCGCGCACGCGCTGGTCACGCTCGACTACGGCCGCGACGCGCTGACGGTCGACGTGGTGGACGACGGCGAGGGCATCGAGAACCCGACGGACGGCGGCGGCAACGGCCTGCGCGGCATGTACGAGCGCGTCACGTCGATGGGTGGCACGCTGAAGGCGGGGCCCCTGGCCGGGCGGCCGGGGTTCCGCGTGACCGCCTCGATCCCCTTCCGCGACAACACGCCCGCCCCGGCGAGGAGGAGCTGACCCATGGCCATCCGCGTGTTCCTGGCCGACGACCAGGCGCTGGTGCGCAGCGGCTTCCGCATGCTGATCGACTCGGAGGACGACCTCGAGGTCGTCGGTGAGGCGCCCGACGGCGCCCAGGCCGTCCGCGCCCTGCTGGCCGACCCGGCCGACGTCGTGCTCATGGACATCCGCATGCCGGTGATGGACGGCGTCGAGGCCACCCGGCGCATCGTCGAGGCGCGGCTGGGCACCAAGGTGCTGGTGCTGACCACCTTCGACCTGGACGAGTACGCGTTCGCCGCACTGAAGGCCGGGGCGTCCGGCTTCCTGCTCAAGGACGCGCGCCCGGTCGACCTGCTGAACGCGATCCGCAATGTGGCCGCCGGCGACGCCGTCGTCGCCCCCTCGACCACCCGCCGGCTGCTCGACCACGTGGCGCCGACCCTGTCGCCCACGCCGGGCGAGCACGACCCCCGCCTCGCGCTGCTCACCGAGCGCGAACGCGAGGTGCTGCTCGAGGTCGCGACGGGGGCCACCAACGCCGAGATCGCCCAGAACCTGTACATGGCCGAGGGCACCGTCAAGACCCACATCGGGCGGCTGCTCACCAAGCTGCAGGCCCGCGACCGCGTCGGGCTGGTGCTGTTCGCGTACGAGAACGGCCTCGCCGGGCGCTGAGCCCGCGGTCACGTCACCCGGCCAGCAGGTCGGTCAGCTCGTGCGCGACGGCGCGCAGCGCCCGCACCCCCTTGGAGCACCGCCAGCGGACTGTCTCGGCCGACATCCCCAGCACCGCCCCCGCCGCGCTGCTGGAGCGGCCGTCCACGTAGACCACCTCCAGCGTGCGGCGGGTGAGGCCGTCGATGGCACCGAGTCGGACGCCGGCGTCCAGCACCGTCGTCGCGTCGGCCAGCGGGTCGGGCACCGGGCCGCCGGGCAGGGCCATGACCGCCCGCGGACGGGTGGCCTTCACCGACTTCAGGGTGTCGAGGGCCAGGTTCGCCGCCACCCGTCGCGGACGCCGCGCGACCGGGTAGGTGGCCACCCGCACCCACAGGGCGGCGAGGTAGTCGTCGACGTCGGCGCCGTCGTCGCGCACCGCCATCAGGATCATCTTCGGCAGCATCGCCTGCACGACCACGCGGCCGGCCAGCGCGTCCCCCTCCGCCTGGAGCCCGAGCAGCGCCAGGAGCACGGTGTCGGGCGCCGACCGCACGCCGGCGAGCACGTCGCCGAGGGTGCCGAGGGGCAGCGCGGGGACCGCCCGCCAGCTCAGCGGAGCCGGTTCGTCGGCGAGGGTCGACCACTCATCGTTGAGGGCGGTCACGGTGCGGGAGAGGCCGGTGCACGTCATGCCGGCGAGCCTGTCGGGCGGGTGTTGTCCGAGGTGTTGTCCGGGCGGCGGCCGGTGTTGTCAGCCCCGAAATTTCTCCATCAGGGCCGAGCGGTTCCTGACCATGTGGAGAGGGTTAACAAATCGTTATCGCAACCGGACCGGCAGCGTTGCGCGAGGCCAGTTTCTCACCTTACTCTCAGAATTGCCCGGGGAGCTGCAGGTTGGGGTGCCGCAGCTCCTCGGCGCCGTTTCAGGCGCTGTCGGGGTCGAGCACCCGGGCGAGGAAGTCGGCGAGGTCGCCGCTCTCCCCGTCACGACCGCCGCGACCGACCACCATCTCGGGCGGGGACGCCTCAAGCTTCACCCCGGTGAAGCGGCCGAACGTCGAGGACGGCACGGTCAGCACGTACCACTCCCCCTGCTCCCCGATCGCGATGCTGCGCTTGCGGTTGACGTACCAGCCGGTCTTGTCGGTGCGGACCTGCCGCCCGTCGAGCTGCGTGGCGACCAGCCGCTCGGGGGCGATCCCCCTCGCCCGGACGGCGACCAGGAAATCATCGATCAGGACCTGGGCCGCCTGGGCCTCACTGCGGCGCGCGGAGGCGGCCAGGTCGGCCATGCGGCGGGCGGCCTCGCGGCGGTCGACGGGCGGCTGGTCGGCCGAGGGATCGGGCATGGGCCCATCGTAGGTGCGAGGTTTCGCCACGGCGGGGGCGCGACTGGCCTAGCGTGGGTGCATTCCTCAACCGGGAGCTGCACATGACGGCATCGCTGACCACCCGCCTGGACGAGGCCCGGGCCCCCTTCGTCCTCGCCATCGACGTGGGTTCGACCGGCACGCGCGCCGGCATCTTCGACGCGCACGCCCGCCCGGTGAAGGGCCACCGCACCAAGGTCGGCCACGCGTTCACCACCATCGCCAACGGCACCTCCACCATCGATCCCGACCAGGTCACCGCCGAGGTGCGGCAGGTGATCTCGGCCGTGGTCGAGGGGTTCCCCCACCCCATCGACGGGGTCGCCATCGACACGTTCGCGTCCTCCCTGGTCGGGGTGGACGCCGCGGGTGCGGCCATCACCCCCTGCTACACCTACGCCGACAGCCGCTCCTCGGCGCAGGTGAACTACCTCAAGAGCATCCTCAACGAGGACGACACCCAGCAGCGCACCGGCACCCGCCAGCACACGGGCTACCTGCCGAGCCGGTTCCTGTGGCTGAAGCAGACCGACCCGCGCACGTTCGAGCGGGTGCGCCAGTGGATGAGCCTCGGCGAGTACGCGTGGCTGCGCATCATCGGCACCACGGCCGCCGGCACGTCGACCGCCGCGTGGACCGGCATGCTCAACCGCCGCGAGGGCACGTGGGACGCCACCCTCCTCGACCTGGTCGGCGTCGACGTCGAGGAGCTCTCCCCCATCGCGCCACCCTCGGCGCCGCTCACCCCGGTGACGGCGGTCGGCGGAACCTGGCCCGTGCTGGCCGACGCCGTCTGGTTCGCCCCGATCTCCGACGGCCACAGCCAGTCGATCGGGGCCGGCTCGGTCGACTCCTCGACGATGGTGCTGTCCGCAGCCACCTCGGGCGCCATGCGCGTGCTGGTGGCGGGCGACCTCGACAACCTGCCCCGCGGGCTGTGGTGCAACCGGATCGACGAGACGTCCTCGATCCTGGGCGGCGCGCTCAACGACGTCGGCCGCGCCGTGACCTGGCTCGAGGAGACCCTGCGCCTGCCGCCCGCCGCCGAGCTCGCCGAACTGGTGGTCTCGGACCCGGTGCCCGGCCTGCCCGTCGTACTGCCGTGGTTCTCCGGCGAGCGGTCCACCGGCTGGGTCGGCGAGGCCCGCGCGGTGCTGCACCGGGTGTCGGCCGCCACCACGGCGTCCGACCTCTACCGGGCCACGATCGAGGGGGTGGCCCTGTCGTACGTGCGCATGCTGCGCGACCTGGTCACGGTCGCCGGACGCCCCACCGAGATCATCGCGACCGGCCGGGTCACCGCCGACCAGCCCGGCCTGATGCAGGCGATCGCGGACGCCGCGGGCGTGCCCGTCACGCCGCTCACCCTCAAGCGGTCGACGCTGCGCGGGACGGCCCTGCACACGCTGCCGGTGCTCGCCCCGGGCGTGACGCCGGCCGCGGCGCCGCGCGGGGAGCCGTTCCTCCCGCACCCCGACCGACTGGGCTACTACCAGCGCCGCATGGAGCGGTTCCAGGTCGTCTACGACAAGCTGATCGCGCACGCCAACTGACGGGCAAGGGCTCAGGCGCGGGTCGAGCCCCCGCGGCGCTCCTCCTGCTCGAGGGCGGCCTCCTGCTCGGCCTGCTCCTCGACGAGCCAGCGCGGGGTGGCGTCGCCGACGCGGCGCGGGTTGCGCACGGGTTCGCGCGGGCCGATGAGGGTCTTGGGCGGGGTCAGCAGCGCGCGCCCGCCCTTGCCCAGGCCCGGGAAGGGGTCGGAGCCGTTCAGGTACAGCACCATGCTCTTGATCGTGGCGATCACCGGCACGACGAACAGGGCGCCGACCAGGCCGAGGATGTAGGTGGCGCCGGCGACCGACAGCAGGATGAGCAGCGGGTGCACGTCGACGGCCTTGCCCATGAGGATCGGGCTGAGCACGTTCGCCTCGAGCTGCTGCACGAGGATGCACACGAGCAGCATCAGCAGCGCCACCCCGGGCCCCTGGAACGCCAGCGCCATCGCGACGGCGACCGCGCTGGAGACCACGGCCCCCACGAAGGGGATGAAGCACAGGATGAACGTGATCGCGATGATCGGGATCACGAACGGCACGCCGAGGAGGAGGGCGCCCAGGCCGATGCCCGCGGCGTCCACGGCGGCGACGAGCAGCTGAGTGCGGCAGTAGGTGCCGAGCGTGACCCACCCGCGGCGGGCCGCCTGCCACGCCTCGCGGTGCAGGTGCTCGGGCAGCAGCACGACAAGGGCGGCCGCGATGCGGTCGCCCTGGGCGAGGAAGAAGAACGTGGCCACCATGGCCAGCACCGCCGAGACCAGGAACCCGGCCACGCCGACCCCGGCGCCGAGCGCGCCCTGGGCGATGCCGGACTGGTTCTCCTGCAGCCAAGTCGTCGCCTGGCCGACCAGGTCGTCGACCTGGGCCTCGGTGAGGGGGGTGGCGGCGATGGCGAGGTCCCGCAGCTGGGCGAGTTGGGCGCCGAACACGTCGACGATCTCGCCCATGCCGCCGGCCAACTGGGTGCCCGCGATCCACAGCGCCCCGACGACCACCGCGAACGCGATGAGCACCGTGAGCAGGGCGCCCAGCGAGCGCGGCAGCTTCAGCTTGTGGTTGAGCAGCACCTGCAACGGCATGAGCAGGCCGGTGAACAGCACCGACAGCGCCATCGGCACGAGGATCGCGCCGAGAAGGTAGCCGGCGTCGGCGAGCGTGCGCAGCGCCAGGCCCACCGCGATGATCAGCACGCTGACCACCAGCACCCCGCGCACCAGCGGATGCCTCGGCAGCACGGAACGACCCCCCGCGTCGTTGCTTGTCATGGGCACATTGTGCACCCTGACCCCGGCGTCAGCCGCCCAACAGGCTCGCGAAGTCGGGGACGTTGGCGAACTCGTCGGCGTAGTCGGCGGCCGGGTTCTTCGCGATGAGCTCGGCGAACTCGGTCCCGGCGCGTTGGACGCGGCGCATGAGGCCGGACTCGCTGGTGCCCCAGTCGTCGGTGGCGGCGAACACGCCGGTCGGCGCGACGGCGGCCTTCAGGTAGAAGAACATCGGCAGCATGGTCTGGTCGATCGCCAGGCTGTGCCGGGCCGTGCCGCCGGTGGCGGCCATGAGGACCGGACGCCCCTTGAGCACGCCCTCGTCCAGCAGGTCGAAGAACAGCTTGAACAGGCCGTTCACGCCCGCGTTCAGCACGGGGCTGACGGCGATGACGCCGGACGCCGTGCCGACCAGGTCGAACGCCGCCTGCAGCGTCTTGGTCGGGACGTGCGAGGAGTAGTAGGTGGCCAGGTCGACCGCGAGGTCGCGCAGCTCGAGGACCTTGACCTCCGGCGTCGGGGTGCCGCCGGCGGTCATGGCCTTGACGGTGGCCTCGGCGAGGCGGTCGCCGAGCATGCGGGAGCTGGACGGCGTCCCCATGCCGGCGCTGATGACGAGGAGGTGGGACATGTCAGTTGGCTCCCTTCAGGGCGGCCTCGTAGGGCGACTGGCCGGTGACGTCGTCGACGCCCACGGTGCGGTGCTCGGTCAGCGTGCCGGCGACGCGGGCCTTCTCGACCAGCGACGCGTGGGTCGGCGCCTCCGGGATGTGCGCGGGGCGGCCCTCGGCGTA
>NZ_JACJFX010000002.1:0-218958 GCF_014164675.1 Propioniciclava sp. MC1683
ACAGGCGCAACCAAGGACCCCGAAGTGGAAGGGCCGGGCAGACCGGCGGACCCGACACGCCCACCCCCGAGTGAAGCGTCAAAACGGAGGAAAGTCACCACCAAGAATCACGGCCGGTGGATCAGGGCTGAGTGTGGCAGACACCACAACGGTGGTTGGCAGTACGATTATCTGGCACTGGTCCCCCTCACGTGGCTTTCAGTTGCCAGCCCCGGTGCCTTGGGCCCGCTCACCTGCTCGAAGCACTCTTCTGCCGCGGACCGCGCGGTCGCGCGTGGCGACCTACTCGCAGTTTGGCGGGCGCTCGGTACTCGCAGAATCGCTGGCGTGAGCGGGAGATGATTCGCACTTTCGGCCCGCCCGGACATCAGCTGTTGTCCGGGCGCGGCGAAACTGCGAAACGTGACGTGATTCTGCGAAACGATGAGAAGCCGAGCCGTCCGGGAGCGGATTCTGCGAAAGGCGTGAGCCGAGAGACGCGCGCTGCCTCATGCTGACAGCCCCCTGAACGCGGTGGATGTCCCTTACCGGATCTGCCGATGAGTGCACCCCTGTTTCGATCCGCTGGCGGGATGGTGCACGTGTCCTGGGCTGCATCGCCCCGGTTGCGATCGGTCGAAGCCATCCGGTGGGGATGGGTTCGGTACGTGATCACCCCGACGAGCGAGTCAAAGCCATCCCACTCGGATGGGTTCGACCGCGGCAGTTCGCCCATCTGCCGCGCGGCGTGCGTTGGTCAGACAGCTTGGAGCGGCTCGATCTGGTCGAGGGTGTTCCCGAGATGGCCCTTCTCGATCTCGAGGTCGAAGCGAGTCTGGAGGTTGAGCCAGAACCGGTCGGTGGTCCCGAAGTAGCGGGCCAACCGGAGTGCCGTGTCGGCGGTGATGCGCCGCTTGCCGTGCACGATCTCGTTGATCCGGCGCGGGGGGACGCCGATCGCCACCGCGAGACGGTTCTGGCTGATCTGCAGGGGCTCCAGGAACTCCTCCATCAGGATCTCGCCCGGGTGGATGGGTGTGATGGTCGTCATGGGGTTCCCTCCTCAGTGGTAGTCGACGATCTCGACATCGGTAGGTCCGGCGTCGGTCCAGGTGAAGCAGATACGCCACTGCTGGTTGATCCGAATGCTGTGTTGTCCAGCTCGGTCGCCGCGGAGTGCCTCAAGGCGGTTACCGGGAGGCACCCGGAGATCCTCCAAGACCTCAGCAGCGTCCAGCATCACCAGCTTCCGCAGGGCGACCCGCTCAATGCGTGGATCAATGCTCTTCACTTGTTGTCGTGACCAGAGCCGTTCGGTTGCTGAGCCCCGGAAGGATCTGATCACCCACCCACTATAACGCATCGCGTCATATCCGCCCATGCCGCACACGGCGCAGAACTTGGTCACTCGCTTTGCTCGAGCAACTGCGCCAATTCGGATGATTCGACTACGACCGCCACGAACCCGACCTCGGTCGTGTGGTGATCTTCTCCCACGTTGAACAAAGCGGATCGGCCCACCGTGAGTTCGGCGACCTGTTCGCAGAGGCGACCTTCGGTGCCGGCCGGTAGCGGTCCTCGGTTTCGGGGGCGCACGATCTTGTATGACCAGTAACCAGCCTGTCCTGTTCCCCGTCCTCATCGATGCAACGACCGGTCCTGTGGTGAGAGCGGTCGCTGCCTATCTGGCTCGCTATCGGGGCCAGACCCGCGTCCACACAGAATCGGATCTGGGGGCCTTCCTCGTCTGAAGCACTTGGCCGACACGGCGCTGGGAGCTGCGGGACAACCTCACCGTCTATGACGCGGCCTATGTCGCTCTGGCTGAAGCACTGGGAGCCACCCTGCGGACCGGCGACGAGCGGTTGTCGAAAGCGTCAGGGCCCCGCTGTGCGATCGAAGTACTCAAGACGCGCTGAATGCGCCGACCTTGCTCGCTGAGCCGGAGCAATCACATCCGCGTCGGCTCGACGCCTCCTGATCAACCGGACGGTCGGGGCTCCTCGACCAGACCTTCGGCGTCCAACCGCAACAGCCGGGTGACGCCGAGCCGGGCGAGCACGTCGTCGTCGTGGCTGACCACCAACACGCCGCCGCGATAGGCGGACAGCGCATCGACGAGTGCGTCGACGGTGGTCAGGTCGAGGTTGTTGGTCGGCTCGTCGAGCACCAGCAACTGGGGCGGTGGGTCGGCCAGCAGCAGCCGGGCCAGCGCCACCCGGAAGCGCTCCCCGCCCGACAGCGTCCCCACCGGCCGGAACACGTCGTCGCCCCGCAGGTTGAACCGCGCCAGGCGCTGGCGCACCTCCGGCACCGGCACGCTCGGCGCCCCGGCCGCCACCCAGTCCAGAGCAGCCACGTGCGGATCCAGGTCCAGGCGTTGGGGCAGGTAGCCGACGCGTTCGGTCTCCAACCGTGCCTCCACCCCGCCCGCCGACCCCCCGGCCAGCAGCGCCCCCAACAGCCGTGTCTTCCCGACACCGTTGCCCCCGACGAGGCCGACCCGCTCGGGTCCGGCGATCACGTGGGTCGCGGCGTCGGTGGTGAAGGACGCCAACCGTCGGCCCGCGCCCACCCCCACATCGGGCAGGTCGATCCGGATCGCCTCGTCATCGCGCACGCGGGCCTCGGCGGCGTCGAGCGCGGTGCGGGCGTCCGACACCCGACCGGACGCCTCGGCCTTCAGCCGACCCGTGTTCTTCTCGGCTCGGTTGCGGTAGAAGTCCTGGGCGCCCTTGCTCATGTTCCCGGTCGCCCGCAACGCCCGGCCGGCACGGGCCCGCCGCGCTGCGCGTGCCTCGGCCTCGAGCGCCTGGCGCTTCTGGATCCGCAGCTCCGAGGCGGCGTCCCGCACGGCCCGACGCGCCGCGTCCTGCTCGGCCTCGACCTGGTCGCGCCACGCGTCGAAGTCACCGCCGTACAGCCGAACCTCGCCGTCGCGGACCTCGGCGATCGCGTCCATGCGCCGCAGGAGGCCGGGGTCGTGGGAGATGACGAGGAGCGTGCCGGGCCAGTGGTCGACCAGCCCGTACAGCCGCTCCCGGGTCGCGCCGTCGAGGTTGTTGGTGGGCTCGTCGAGCACGACGACCGGCGTCCGGGCCAGGCGCAGCCCGACGAGTGCGGCGAGCACGACCTCGCCGCCCGACATGGCCGAGACCGGACGCCCCAGCTCGATGGCCAGCCCGGCTTCCGCCAGCAGCGCGGCCGTCCGTTCGTGGATGTCCCAGGAATCCCCGATGGCGTCGAAGTGGGCCGGGTCGGCGTCGCCCGACTCGACGGCGGCGAGGGCGTCCATGATCGAGCGGACGCCGAGCAGGTCGGCCAGCGTGGCACCCGGCAGCGTCGTGACGGACTGCGGGAGGTGGCCCACCTCGCCGTCCACGCGGACGGTTCCCGAGGTGGGCCGGAGATCACCCAGCACGAGCCGGGCGAGGGTGGACTTGCCGGACCCGTTGTCGCCGACGATCCCGGTGCGTCCGGGGCCGAACGCGACGGTGACGTCGGCGAACTGGGTGCGACCGTCGGGCCAGGACAGGCCGACGTGGGAGAGGACAACAGGCATGACGGTTCCGTTCAGCAGCGGGGGAGCGCTGAACGCCAAGGAGGCGGGATCAGCGCGGGGTCAGCGGCTGATGCGGTCCGTCATTTCATTCCTCACGTCGACGACAGGTCGGTGTGAGTCTAACGGACCTGCGTGGCGGCCTGTTCGAACGCGGTGATGGTGTGGGCGACGACCTGGTCGATCTGGTCCTCGGTGATCACCAGCGGGGGAGCGAAGCGGATCGTGTGGCCGTGGGTGTCCTTGGCGAGCACCTCGCGCTCCATGAGCCGGTAGCAGATCTCCTTCGCCGTGCCGAGGTCGGGGTTGACGTCGACGCCCAGCCACAGGCCGGCCTGGCGGACCTCGGTGGCCCACCCGGCGTCCAGCAGCGGCTGCAGGCCGGCGCGGAACCGCTCGCCCAGCACGCGCGAGCGCTCCTGCAACTCACCGGAGCCCAGCAGCTCGATGACGGCCGAGCCGATCGCGCAGGCGAGCGGGTTGCCGCCGAACGTCGACCCGTGCTGGCCCGGCTGGAACAACCCGAGGACGTCACGATCGGCGACGACCGCCGACAGGGGCATGATGCCGCCGCCCAACGCCTTGCCGAGGATGTAGACGTCGGGCACCACGCCCTCGCGGTCGCAGGCGAACGTCGCGCCCGAGCGGCCCAGCCCGGCCTGGATCTCGTCGGCGATCATCAGCACGCCACGACGTCGGGTGATCTCGCGCACCTTCGTCAGGAAGCCCTCCGGGGGCACGATCACGCCGGCCTCGCCCTGGATCGGCTCGAACAGCACCGCCACCGTGTCGTCGTCGATGGCGTCCTCGATCGCGTCGGCGTCCCCGAACGGCACCTGGACGAAGCCCGGCGTGTACGGCGCATAGGACTTGCGCGCCTCGGGGTCGTTGCTGAACGAGATCACGGTCGTGGTGCGGCCGTGGAAGTTGCCCTCCATCACGATGATCTTCGCCCGGCCCTCGGCCACGCCCTTGGACTCATAGCCCCACTTGCGCGCGGCCTTGATCGCGGTCTCGACGGCCTCGACGCCGGTGTTCATCGGCAGGACCATCTCCTTGCCGCACAGCGCGGCGAGCGCCTTGACGAACGGCCCGAACGGCTCGGAGTAGAACGCCCGCGACGTCAGCGTCACCCGCGCGAGCTGGGCCTCGGCGGCCGCGAGCAGGGCCGGGTGGCCGTGGCCGAAGTTGACCGCCGAGTAGGCCGACAGGCAGTCGATGTAGGTCGTGCCATCGAGGTCGGTGACATGGACGCCCTTGGCCGCGGAGATGACCACCGGCAGCGGGGAGTAGTTGTGCGCGCCGTACGTCTCGACTTCCTCGATCGCGGCCTTCTGCCGCTCGGTGCGGGGCTCCAGGGCCATGTCGCATCCCCTTTCATGGGCGAGGCCTCATCCTAGCGCTTGCGGAGATTTCCGCCGAAGGCGCTCAAATCTTCTGAGATTTACCAGAAGTGCGAAAGGCTTTAGCGATGTTGAGCCGCTTGTCGTAGGAGATCGACCCTTGGCGGAACAGCCGCACGCCCGCCCACAGCAACCCCAGCGCACACGCGAGCAGCAGCGCGATCACCCCGAGGGCCGCCGGGACCGACAGGAGCCCCAGCGCGTTGAGCAGCAGGGCGGTCACGGGTGCGGTCAGCGGGAACCATGTCAGGAACAGGGCGACGGGCCCGCCCGGGTCGTTGATGACCATCGCCGCGGTGTACAGCGGCAGGAACATGCCGATGATGATGACGCCGAAGGCCGACCCCGCATCCTTGGCCGTCGGCATGATCGAGCCGATCGCGACGAGCAGGCCCACGAACAGCAGGAAGCCGCCCACGAACAGGCCGGCGGCGAGCAGGATCCGCACCGGGTCGACGGTGAAGTCACCCAGACCGGCCGCCTGGATCGCCGTCAGGTCGGGGTCCTGGGCCGCGCTCGCGGCGCCGCCGCCGATCAGCCCGGGGAAGGCCAACGCCGCCACCAGGGCCGGCACGAGCAGGACGAGCCCCTGCACGATGCCCACGATGAGCGCGGCGATGACCTTGCCGACGATGAGGACCCGCGGGTCGATCGTGGTCAGGATCATCTCGGTGACGCGATTCTCCTTCTCCTCGACCGTGATGTTGAGCATCTGTTGGCCGAGCATGATCACGCCCATGTAGAGCAGCACCAGGAACAGGCCGGGGAGGATCGCCGCGCCGATGCCGGGGCTGCGCACCCCGTCCTTCCAGAGCTCAGCCGTGGTCGGCACGCTCAGCAACACCGAGGTCACCATCGGGTCGCCCACCTGCTCGGACGCCGAGCGTTGCAGCAGGTCGCGGGCGACGGCGTGCCACTTGCCCGAGCCGATGAGGCCCTGGTCGGCGCCCACGATGTGCACCATCTCGTGGGACGGGTCGGCGGGGATGTCGAGGTGGAGCTGGGCCCGGCCCTCGCGCACCGCCTGGGCCGCGGCCGCGGCGTCCGGGGCCGGTGTGCCACCCATCTCGGTCGCGACCTCGGGGGAGACCAGGCCCGAGGCGTCGGAGTAGGTGAAGGCGACGGGTTCGTCGCGCTGGGCGTCGAGGGACGCCGCGGTGCTTGCGTTGCTGAACCACATGAGCGCGAAGATGACGAGCATCAGCAGCGGCACGCTCAGGGACGTCAGCCAGAATGTCGGCTTGGTCAGCGTGCGGCGCACCTCGAAGCCGATGACGGGCCCGATGTTGTGGAGCCTCATGCCGCCACCGCCTCGCCCGGCGCGTGGCCGTACACCTTGAGGAACACCTGTTCCATCGACAGGCGTGACGCGTCGAAGGAGCGGACCTCGACGTCGGCGTCCACGAGCTGGCGCAGCACGGCCTGCGGGTGGGTGCCCTCGAGGAGTTCGAGCTCGGCGTAGTTGCGTTCGAGGGTGAGCGGACGCCACCCCTGCTCCTGGGGCAGCCTTCCGGAGAAGTGGAGGCGGACGATGCCCGCGCCGTAGGCGTCCTGGACGTCGGCGACGGTGCCGTAGGCCTCCGCGCGCCCGTCCTTGAGCAGCAGGATGCGGTCGCAGAGGCGCTCGACCTCCTCCATCTGGTGGGTGATGATCACCACGGTCGCGCCGGCCGCGCGCTGCGCCTCGACCAGGTCGAGCAGGAGGCGCCGGTTGACCGGATCGAAGCCCTTGGTCGGCTCGTCGAGGATGAGCAGGCTCGGGTTGTCCATGATCGTGACGCCGAGCTGCACCTTCTGCTGCTGGCCGCCCGACAGCGTGGTCAGCTTGGCGTTGGCCTTGTCGCCCAACCCGATCTGCTGCAGGAACTGCTGGCTCCACAGCGCCGCGTGGGAGCGCTCCATGCCCTTGAGCTGGCCGAAGTAGGTCATCACGTCGAGCACCCGCTCCTTGCGGTACAGCCCCCGCTCCTCGGGCAGGTAGCCCAGCGAGTAGTCACCGGCCGGGTCGAAGGGGCGCCCGTGCACCAGCAGTTCGCCGGCGGTGGGGGTGTAGATGCCGAGCAGGGCACGGACGGTGGTCGTCTTGCCGGAGCCGTTCGCGCCCAGGAGGCCGAACGTCTCACCGGGGCGGACCTCGAAGCTCACGTCGTCGACGACGACCTTGTCGCCGAACCTCATCGTGAAGTTGCGGACCTCGATCACGGGGGTGGAGTCGCTCATGCCCCCCATGGTTCCACTACTTCAAACCCGAGCGGGCGACCCCCTGCACGAGCCAGCGCTGGAGGAACAGGAACACCACCAGCGCGGGGGCGACCGCAATGAGGGCGCCGGTGAACATCTCGGGGTAGCGGATGCCCTGCGACGTCATGAACTGGCTCAGCACGACCTGGATGGTGCGCATCTGCGGGTCCTGGGCGATGAGGAGCGGCCACAGGAAGGCGTTCCAGGCGCCGATGAACGTGATCGTGCCCACCGCGGCGACGGTGCCCATGGCGTTGGGCACGACGATGCGCCAGAAGGTGGTCCAGGTGTTGGCGCCGTCGAGGGCGGCCGATTCCTCGAGCTCGCGGGGGAACTCCAGGAACTGCTGCCGGAACAGGAACGTCGCGAACGCCGAGAAGATCACCGGGATGACCAGGCCCCGGTAGGTCGAGATCCAGCCCAGGGTGCTGACCATCACGAAGGTCGGCACGAACGTGACCATCGCCGGCACCATCAGGGTGAACACGGTCATGCCGAGGATGATCCTCGAGGCACGCGTTCGCCACCGCGACAGCCCGTAGCCGGCCATCATCGCGATCACGACGGTCGCCACGGTCTGCGCGACGGCCACCACGACCGAGACCCCCAGCGCGCTCAGGACGCCGTAGTTGGCGTTGCCGAGCACCGCCTGCAGCGTGGTCGTGTCGAGCTGGTTGGGCCACCAGTTCCACCGCGGGGCGATGATGTGCTGCTGGGTCGAGAACGCGTTGCGCCAGATCACGTAGAACGGCAGCAGGAAGAACACCGCCAGCCCGGACGCCGCGACGTACGCCAGCGTCGTGCCCCAGCTCGAGGCCCTCACTTGTCGGCCCCGATCGAGAGCAGCCGGTTCTGCAGGAACGAGAACACCAGGATCACCAGCGTGAGGATCATCGTGCCGGCCGAGCCGATGCCGAGGTCCTGGGCGCCGCCACCGAAGGAGATCAGGTAGAGGTAGACCAGCGGCGGTCGGGCGTACGGCGGGTAGCCCCCGACGGTGTTGAGCGTGTTGTAGAACTCGTCGAACGCCTGGAAGGCGTTGAACAACAGCAGCATCGCGACGGCGACCGAGGTGGGCCGCAGCAGCGGGAACGTCACGTGCCGGAACCGCCGCCACGCGCTCGCCCCGTCGAGGGCGGCCGCCTCGTACAGCTGCGGGTCGATCTGGTTGAGCCCGGCGATGAACAGGATCATGTAGAACCCGACCTGCAGCCACAGGCGCAGGCTGACCAGCACGAGCCAGTACCAGGAGTTCTCACCGCCCAGCCAGTTGATCGTGTCGAGGCCGAGCGAGGACAGCACGGTATTGGTCAGGCCGAAGCGGGCGCCGTGGAAGAACGACATCCGCCAGACCATCGACGCGATCACGTAGCTCACCGCGGTCGGCAGGAAGAACGCCGAGCGGAAGAACGCGCGCAGCACCGTGATGCGTTGCAGCAGCAGCGCCAGGCCCAGCGAGCAGGCGAACGTCAACGGGACGATGAACAGCGCGAACGCGATGAACGTCACCATCGAGTCGACGAACAGCCGGTCCTGCAGCAGGTAGGCGTAGTTGCCGAGGCCGACGAAGCTGGTGGGCGTGACGGTGTTCCGGGCGTCGAAGAACGACAGGTAGAGGCTCCACAGCAGGGGCACGTAGACGAACACCACGAGCCCCGCCAGGAAGGGGGTCACGAACGTCCAGAACCACCGGCGGTTGCTCCGGGCGAGCGTGGTCCCCGAACGGGAACCGTCGGCCACGACGTCAGGCGACGCGCGCCAGCTCGGCGGTGACCTTCTCGGCGGCCGCACCGAACTCGGTCGCGGCGTCCGCACCGTTCTTCACCACGTTCGACAGGGCCGTGGAGTAGGCCTCCCCGGAGGCCGGTGTCCAGAACAGCGCGTTCGAGCGGCCGTGGTCGGTGACGAACTTCGCGGCGTCCGCACCCGGGCCCTCGGCGACCTGCTTGGCCTGGCCGAACAGCTTCGGCTTGGCCGGGATGTGGGTGCCGAACGCGTCGGAGAACTCGACCTGCTTGTCCTCGGCGTCGATCCACAGCCACTTCACGAAGTTCTTCGCCGCGGTGACGTTGGCGGACTTCGCCGACACGCAGGCGCTGAACGCCCCGAACGGCACGACCTGGCGGCCGGAGCCACCGATCGCCGGGAACGGCAGCACGCCGAAGTTCTCGCCGTGCGCGGCGATGACCTTGGGCAGGTCCCACATGCCGCCCCACTGCAGGGCCGCCTCGCCGTTGATGAACGGCGACGCGTCGGACCAGTCGGCGCTGGCCGACTTCACCATGCCGGGGGAGTCGAACAGCTGCTTGAACTGGGCGATGCCCGCGTGGAAGTCGCCGGTGTTGAACGCGGCCTCGGTGCGCGCCTCGTTCATCTCGTCGGCGCCGGCCGCCCACATGAGCAGCAGGCCGAGGACGCCGATGCCGCCGTCGTTGCCCGCGAAGAAGCCGCCGATGTCGCCGCCCTCGGCCAGCGTGGTGGCGACGTGGGTCAGCTGTTCCAGCGTCGTGGGGGCGGTGAGGTTCTTCGCCTCGAGGAGGTCCTTGCGGTAGTAGAGCAGCTGCATGTCGACCGTCTGCGGCACGGCCCAGACCTTGTCCTGGTAGGTCAGGCGGTCGAGCACCGACGGGGTGAAGTCACCGCGCGAACTGCCGATGGTGTCGGTCAGGTCGGCGACCTGGCCGGCTTTGATCATGTCGAGCGTCGGGCCGTTGGCGTACTCGAACACGTCGGGCGCCGTCGGGGTCAGGAGGGCGGCCGCGAGGGTCTTCTCGTAGTCGGCCAGCACCCAGTTCACGTTCACCTCGGCGCCGGGGTACTCGGCGGCCCACTTCTTGACCGCGGCCTCGACGCCGTCCTCGCCGTACTTGTGGTACCACTGCGACAGCGCCGGACGCCCCGCGTCGGGGTCGGGCGTGCCCGAGGGGGTCGCGGCCGGGGTGCCGGCCGGCGAGGCGGAGGGGGCGGCGGTACGGCCGGTGTTCGAGCCGCAGGCGGCCAGGGCGGTCGTGGCCGCGAGGCCACCGCCGAGCGTGAGGAGGGTGCGCCGTGTGAGAGCCATGGGGCGGAGCTTAGTTGAAAGTGACGACAACATGCGGGCTGCCCACGTCACGTTCGGGTACCACTTTCGGCCGCATTGGGGGGCCGACTAGGTTGGCTCCATGGCAGAGGTCACCAAGAACACCGACGAGAACCGCTTCGAGATCCACGTCGACGGCGAACTGGCCGGCTGGCTCGACTACATGGTGGACGAGGGCGTCGTCGCGCTCCCCCACACGACCGTCGAGGACCGGTTCTCCGGGCAGGGCCTCGCGGGCGAGCTCGTCCGGGCCGGGCTGGACGACATCCGCACCGAGGGCTACCGGGTCGACCCGCAGTGCCCCTACGTGCAGGGCTGGATCAAGAAGAACCCCACCTACGCCGACCTGGTGGCCACCGACGACGCCGACGTCGAGGATGTCGCCGACGACATGGAGGACGTGACCGGCGTCGACCCGAGCTCCGACCCGCGCATCTGAGCTCGTTCCGGGAGTGCCGGGGGAAGGGTCGCCTCGCTGGCCGGCCGGCCCCCGGCTGGCTACCGTGGGGTCCATGGACATCATCGACAACGGACCCAACCCCAACGCGTTCGACATCGAGGGCGCGACCGTCGAGAACGAGAACTACCGCACGGTCGCGTGGACCGGGAAGTACCTCCAGGTCACCCTCATGTCCATCCCCGTCGGCAGCTCGATCGGCCTCGAGGTGCACCCCGAGACCGACCAGTTCCTGCGCGTCGACGCGGGCACCGGCCGCTGCGTCATGGGCCCCGCCAAGGACGAGGTGACCTTCGAGCAGGCCGTCGAGGACGGCTGGTCGATCCAGGTGCCCGCCGGCATGTGGCACGACGTCATCAACACCGGCGACGAGCCGCTGCAGCTGTACGCGGTCTACGCCCCCGTGCACCACGCGCAGGGCATCGTGCAGGCGACGGCCGAGGATGCCGAGGCCGACGAGGAGGCGGGCCGCGACGAGCCCCCGAGCTGGACCGTCCAGCCCGGCACCGGTGCCGCTGACGAGACCGCCTGATCCCGGCACACTGGGGCGGGTGATCAGACCCGCCGAGCCCCGCGACGTCGAGGCCATCCACCAGTTCATCGTCGACCTGGCCGTCTACGAACGAGAGCCGGACGCCGTGACCGCCACGGCGTCCGACCTCGATCGCGCCCTCTTCGGGCAGAACCCGGCGTTGTTCGCCGACGTGGCCGAGGTCGACGGACGCGTGGTCGGGATGGCGATCTGGTTCCTGAACTACTCCACGTGGGACGGCCGCCACGGCATCTACCTCGAGGACCTCTATGTCGACCCCGCCCACCGCGGGTCGGGGCTGGGCCGCGACCTGCTGGTCACGCTGGCCCGGCGGTGCGTGGAGCGCGGCTACAGCCGGTTCCAGTGGTGGGTGCTCGACTGGAACGAGCCCTCGATCGACTTCTACAAGGCCATGGGCGCGGTCGCGATGGACGAGTGGACCGTCTACCGCACCTCGGGCGAGGCGCTGGAGGCCATGGCCGCGCTGCCGTTGCGGTAGACCGACACCAACGGCTGGAGCCGCAACTCCGTGGCGCAGCGGGGCGCCCTGTTGCGCGAGCAGGCCGGGCCCGGGCGTCCGGGGGCCGCCACCACCGTCGACGTGGGCCACCAGCCCGCCGTTGCGGACGGCCGGTGTGTCGGGGGGACCCCAGCACTAGGCTGGATCCCGCTCACGAAAGGTGGACCCCATGTCCTTGTTCTCCGATGTCCAGCAGGCACCCCCGGACGCCATCCTCGGCCTCACCGAGCAGTTCAAGGCCGACACCAACCCGCAGAAGGTGAACCTCGGCGTGGGCGTCTACCAGGACGCCTCCGGCAAGCTCCCGCTGCTGCGCTGCGTCGAGGCCGCCGAGAAGAAGCTCGCCGAGGCCGCCGCCGCGAAGGGCTACCTGCCCATCGACGGACTGGCCACCTACGACGCCGACGTGAAGGACCTCGTCTTCGGCGAGGGCTCCGGCGTGCACGACCGCGTCGTCACCGTGCAGGCACTGGGCGGCACCGGTGCCCTGAAGGTGGGTGCCGACTTCCTGCGCCAGGTCAACCCTGAGGCCAAGGTGCTCATCTCGAACCCGAGCTGGGAGAACCACCAGGCGCTGTTCACCCGCGCCGGGTTCACCGTCGAGAAGTACGCCTACTACGACGCCGAGGCCAAGGGCGTCGACTTCGAGGGCATGCTCGCCGACCTGCGCGCCGCGGCCCCCGGCACGGTCGTCGTGCTGCACGCCTGCTGCCACAACCCGACCGGCTACGACCTGACCGCCGACCAGTGGGACCAGGTCATCGAGACCGTCCTCGCCGGCGACCTCGTCGCGTTCCTCGACATGGCCTACCAGGGCTTCAGCGAGGGCCTCGAGGAGGACGGCGCGACCGTCCGCAAGTTCGCCGAGCGCGTCCCGTCGTTCTTCGTGTCGACCTCGTTCTCCAAGAGCCTGTCGCTCTACGGCGAGCGCGTCGGCGCCCTGTCGATCGTGTGCGCCGACGCCGAGGAGGCCAAGCGCGTCCTGTCGCAGGTCAAGATCGTGATCCGCACCAACTACTCCAACCCGCCGACCCACGGCGCCCAGCTCGCCGCGACCGTGCTGTCGGACGCCGACCTGCGCGCCCAGTGGGTGGACGAGCTCGGCGAGATGCGCGACCGCATCAAGGCGATGCGCGGTGCGCTGGTCGAGGGGCTGAAGGCTGCCGGCGTCGAGGGCGACTACAGCTACATCACCGACCAGGTCGGCATGTTCTCCTTCTCGGGCCTGACCAAGGACCAGATGGTGCGCCTGCGCAACGAGTTCGGCGTCTACGGCACCGACACCGGCCGCATCTGCGTGGCCGCCCTGAACGACGACAACGTCGGCTACGTCAGCGAGTCCATCGCTGCGGTCCTGAAGGGATGAGGCCCATGACCCGCGAACCCGGTACCCCGCTGGCCCGCCCGTCGGCGTCCCTCGTCGAGGCCGCGCGCGCCGAGATCCGCAACATCACCGTCGAGGAGGCCGTCGGCCTGCTCGACGACCCGACCTACCAGTTCGTCGACATCCGTGACCCGCGCGAGCTCGTGCGGGAGGGGATGGTGCCCGGGGCGTCCAAGGCGCCGCGCGGCATGCTCGAGTTCTGGGTCGACCCCGAGAGCCCGTACTACAAGGCCTCGCTCGACGACGGGCGGACCCTGGTGCTCTACTGCGGCTCCGGCTGGCGTTCGGCGCTGACCGCCAAGACGCTGCAGGACATGGGCTTCGACACCGTCGCCCACCTCGACGGCGGTTTCACCGCCTGGAAGGCCTCCGGTCAGGAGATCGCCCAGGTCGAGCGCTGACAGACGCGCCCGCTCCCCGTCAGATGCACCGGCTGCAACCGGCGCACCTGACGGGGAGCGGCGTTTCTGCCTCAGGCCGGGTGGTGCTCGGCCAGCCAGTCGAGGGTGACCTCCCACGCCTCGCGGGAGGCGCGCGGGTCGTGCAGGCCCAGCTCGGGGGTCGGGTTGTCGAAGGCGTGGTTGGCGTCGTCCCACAGGTGGAACTCGGCGCCGTCGGCCTCGACGACCTCGCGGATGTGGTCGATCGCCTCGCGCGGGATGAACGCGTCGGCGTCGCCGAAGTGGTGCAGGCTCGCGGCGTGCACGGTGGGTCCGTCGACCAGGTCCGGCAGCGCCGAGCCGTAGTAGCTGACCAGCGCGTCGGCGTGCTCGGGACCGCGCACCCCCTGCAGCGCCGCGTAGGCGAGGCCGCCGCCGAAGCAGAAGCCCACCAGCGCGACCGCGTGCTCGCTCTCGGGGTCGGCGCGCAGCCAGGTGGTCGCGGTGCGGATGTCGGCGACCGCCTGGTCCCAGTCGACCGCCTGCGAGTGGCCGACCGCGACCATGAGCGCGTCGGGGGAGTCCTCGGGGATGTCGTCGATGCCGATCCGCCAGTACACCTGCGGCAGGACCACGGTGTACCCGTTCTCGGCCAGGTCCATCGCACGCTTGCGCATGTAGGCGGTGCGGCCGAAGATCTCCTGCACCAGCACGATGCCCGCGCCCATGGGGGAGTCGGGCCGCACGAGCGTCGCCGGCATGCCGGCCCCGTCGGGCCCGTTCGGTACGGGGATGGTGATCTCGGTGGACTTCGGCATCGTCGCCCCTCTCACGTCGGTCCGGCCATCGTAACCAGATGCATTTCCGGGTGGCAGGACCCCAAGGATCCTTGGGGTTCCTCCACCCGGAAATGCATCAGCGTGCGTGTGGCACTTCACCGGACGCCGCGGGCTGCGGCCCGGCCGGCGGCCCGGCCGGAGAACAGGCAGCCGCCCAGGAAGGTGCCCTCGAGCGCGTTGTAGCCGTGCATCCCGCCGCCGCCGAAGCCGGCGACCTCGCCCGCGGCGTACAGGCCGTCGATGGGCTCGCGCTCGGCGGAGGCGGCCCCGGCGCGGAGCACGCGCCCGTCGAGGTCGGTCTCGATGCCGCCCAGGGTCTTGCGGGTCAGGATCGACAGCCGCACCGCGATGAGCGGGCCGGCCTTCGGGTCGAGGAACCGGTGCGGGGACGCCGCGCGGATCAGCTTGTCGCCGAGGTAGTTCCGGGCGCCGCGCAGGGCGGTGACCTGGGCGTCCTTGCCGAACGGGTTGGCGATCTCGCGGTCGCGGGCCTCGACGATGTGGCGCACGGCGGCGGCGTCGACGAGGTCCTCGCCGACGAGCGCGTTCATGCCTGCGACCAGCTGGTCGACGGAGGTGGCCTGCACGAAGTCGGCGCCGTGGTCGAGGAAGGCCTGGACCGGCCCGGGCGGGCCGGGCTTGACCCGCTGGGCGACCAGCTTCAGGTCGCGCCCGGTCAGGTCGGGGTTCTGCTCGCTGCCCGAGAGCGCGAACTCCTTCTCGATCACCTTTGCCGTCAGGATGAACCACGACCAGTCGCGCCCGGTCGTCCGCAGGTGGCGCAGCGTCCCGAGGGTGTCGAAGCCGGGGTAGCAGGGGGCCGGGAGTCGGCGTCCGAACGCGTCGAGCCACAGCGAGCTGGGCCCGGGCAGGATGCGGATGCCGTGGTTGGCCCACACCGGGTCCCAGTTGTGCAGGCCCTCGGTGTAGTGCCACATGCGGTCGCGGTTGACCAGACTCGCGCCCGCTGCCTCGGTGATGCCGAGCATGCGACCGTCGACGTGCGCGGGGACGCCCGCGACCATCTGCTCGGGCGGGGTGCCGAGGCGTTCGGGCCAGAACCGCCGGACCAGGTCCAGGTCGCCGCCGATCCCGCCGCTGGTCACGATCGTCGCCCCGGCGCGGACCTCGAAGTCGCCGACCACCTCGCGGGTGGACGCCGTGCCGCGGGCGGTGGCGTCGGGCGCCAGCACCGCACCCCGGACGCCGACCGCGCGGCCGTCCTCGACGACGACCTCGTCGACGCGGTGGCGGAAGCCGAAGCTGAGGCGTCCGGACGCCTCGTGCGCGCGGGCGCGGCGGAGGAACGGCTCGAGGACCCCGGGGCCGGTGCCCCACGTCAGGTGGAAGCGCGGGACGGAGTTGCCGTGGCCGTCGGCGCGCCCGTCGCCGCGCTCGGCCCAGCCGACCACGGGGAAGAGCTTGAGGCCCTGCGCCGCGAGCCACGCGCGCTTCTCGCCGGCGGCGAAGTGCACGTACGCCTCGGCCCAGCGCTGTGGCCACAGGTCGTCGTCGCGGTCGAACTGCGCCGAGCCCAGCCAGTCGGACCACGCGAGGTCGAACGAGTCGCGCACGCGGAGCCGGCGTTGCTCGGGGGAGTCGACGAGGAACAGCCCGCCGAGGCTCCAGTGGGCCTGCCCGCCCAGGGACTGCTCGGGTTCCTGGTCGAGCACGAGGACGCGCGCGCCGGCGTCCGCGGCTTCACAGGCGGCGACGAGCCCGGCGAGCCCGGCGCCCACGACGACGATGTCGGTGGTGGTGGCCATGCGGCAGTCTGGCACGTCAGGCCAGCCCGAGGTACTCCTCGAGAGTCAGGCCCGAGCCGGGGGTGAAGTGCTGGGACACCTCGGTGCCGACCCAGCGCAGGTGCCAGGACTCCCACCCGTAACCGGTGATGTGCGTCTTGTCCTGCGGGTAGCGCACGATGAAGCCGAACTCGTGGGCGTGCTCGGCGAGCCACTTGGCGTGGGGGGTGCGGGTGAAGGCGGTGCCGCGGTTCTTGCCGTCCCAGGCGTCGAGCGCGAGGCCGAGTTGGTGCTCGGACGCCCCGGCCTCGGCGAAGTAGAGCCGCGCGGTCTTCTCGTTGTACTGCTTGCGCGCGTTGGCGAAGCTCGCCTTCTGGGTGGCGTGGCTCCGGTAGCCGGACCGGATGGTGAGGCGCAGCCCGTCCGCCTTCGCGGCGGCCTGGAGCGCCTTGAAGCCGGCCGTCGCGTCAGGGTGCAGGCCGTTCGGCTCGCCCGCCCACGGCGGCACGTAGGACGCCGAGAGGCGGTGGTCCTTGCTCACGACCGGGATCCCGTCGACCTCGAACGGGGTGTCGGTGATCGGGCCGGTGGCCTTCCCGGCCTTGGGGGAGTCCGTCGGGTGCGTGGACGGGGTGGGTGCCGGCGTTCGGGTGGGGGAAGGGCTGGGGCTCGGGGTCGCCACCGGGCTGGGGGATGCGGACACCTCCGGGCGGGGGGTCTCGGCCGCGCGACCCACGGGTGCAGCCACCGGGGAGGGGGTGCTGGACGCCGGCGTCCCGGCACCGGGCGCGCTGCAGCCCGTGACCACCACGGCGGCGGCCACGACGCCCACCAGGCCGCGGATCACGTGCTTCATCACGCACCAGCGTAAGCCGAGCGGCCCGAATCGCCCTGATCGGGGGCACCGGTTGCCGGTCCCGGGAGGGGTCGGCCGACCCGATGGCATCTCCTACGTCACGTCGTAGTAATCTCTCGCCCATGACTGACCTCGCAGCAACGCCGCGTCACCCGGGCGGTCACCCCGGACACCCGGGAGGGCATCCCGGCGGGCATCCGGGGGGCCACCCCGGCGGGCACCCGCACAGCGCACCGTCGCGCCGGAACCTCGACTTCGACTCGGCGCCGTTCATCGCGATCTGGGAGACCACCCAGGCCTGCGACCTCGCCTGCCAGCACTGCCGCGCGATGGCGCAGCCCCTGCGCGACAAGGGTGAACTCACCACCGACGAGGCGAAGGCGATGATGCGCCGCCTGCGCGAGTTCGGCCCGATCGTGTTCGTGTTCTCGGGCGGCGACTGCTTCAAGCGCCCCGACATCGTCGAGCTCGTCGAGTACGGCGCCAACCTCGGCATGCGCATGGGCATCACGCCGGCGACGACGTCGCTCGCCACGAAGGACCTCCTGCAGCAGCTCAAGGACGTCGGCCTCACCCGCTTGGCGATCTCGCTCGACGGATCGAACGCCGAGATCCACGACGAGTTCCGCCGGGTGAAGGGCAGCTTCGACCACGGCCTGCGCATCCTGCGCGAGGCGCAGGAGGTCGGGCTGTCGACGCAGGTCAACACGGTGATCCGCAAGGCCAACATCGACGACATGGACGCCATGACCGAGCTCATGACGACCCTCGGCGTCGTGTTCTGGGAGGTCTTCTTCCTGGTGCCCATGGGCCGGGCGAAGGCCGACGACGTGGCGTCCGCGGAGGAGTTCGAGTCGGTCTTCCACCAGCTCTACGACCTGAGCAAGACGGCCCCGTTCGACATCAAGGCGACCGCCGCCCCGCAGTACTCGCGCGTCGTCATGCAGCGCAAGCGCGCCGAGGTGCGCGCGGGCGCCGACGAGGACGTCCACGAGGTGATGACCCGCGGCATGCACTACTCGCAGAGCGACGGCATCGGGCGCGCCCGCAACGTCAACGACGGCGACGGGTTCATCTTCATCAGCCACACCGGCGACGTCATGCCGTCGGGGTTCCTGCCGATCAAGGCGGGCAACATCCGCGACGACGACATCATCGAGATCTACCGCAACGCGCCCGTGTTCAAGGAGCTGCGCGACCGCACCCTGCTCAAGGGCAAGTGCGGCGTCTGCGGCTACCGCGACGCGTGCGGCGGGTCCCGGGCCCGTGCCTACGCGATGACCGGCGACCACCTCGCGGAGGAGCCGTTCTGCGCGCACGAGCCGCCGCAGCTGCGCGCGCACCCGGTGCACGCCTGACCGACACGACGAAGGCCCCCGCAACCGCGGGGGCCTTCGCCGTCCGGGAGGTCAGCGGCGGCATTCGTAGCCGGCGCCCATGGACTTCACGTTCTTGTCGGCGTCCAGGGCGAAGCTCGCGCCCATGGTGTCGCCCACGAAGATGTCGAAGGTGTCGCCGGTCATGCCGACGTAGTCCCACTCGTCGGTGGTGAAGCGCTGCTCCAGCGTGGCGAGCGTGTCGCCGATCTGGGTGCCCTCGGGCCCGGTCATCGGGAACGACAGGCCGGGCTCGCCGTCGAGCGTCGGGTCGATGAGCCAGCCCGCGACCTCGTTCTCGGGGAACGAGAAGCCGTACTCGTACTCCTTGTCGATCTCGTTGAGCACCAGCACCTGCAGGTCGCCCCAGCGGTAGGTCGTGTTCTTCAGGGGGCGGTTCCCGCAGGTGGGCCACTCGGTGGTCTCGTCGGGGGTGCCCATCAGCGCCAGGAAGTCGGCGGTGGGCAGGGCGTTGCCGTCGGCGATGCGGCCGACCTGGCCACCGTCCACGAGCATCACGCCTCCCGGCAGGCCCTGGATGGTCGGCCGGTCCTGCGGCGCGGCCGGGGTGTCGGACGCCGCGGGCGTGGGTGAATCGCTGGGCGTCGGCGACCCGGACGGCGACGGCGTCGGGCTCGGCGTGGAACTCGGCGTCTCGCTGGGGTCGGGGGTGGGCGATGCGCTGGGCGTCGGCTCCGTGGACGGGGTCTGCAGCGGGGCCGGCACGGCGTCGCGGGTCGGACCGTCCCAGAACTGGGCGACGCCGATCCCGATCGCGGCGACCGCGATCACGGTCGCGGCGGTGCCCGCGAGGGCGGCGTTGCGGTTGCGGCGGCGTCCGGTCGCGATGATCGACGCGACGTCGGGGTGGTTCCCGGGTGCGACGCCCTGCAGGCGGGCGCGGGCCTCGTTCTCGTCAAGAGGGGTCATGTCAGGCTCCCGTCGTGGTGGGCTCGGCGGCGGAGCGCAGCCGCTGGAGGGCCCGGTGGCAGGTGGACTTCACGGTGCCCAGGGGCAGGCCGAGCTCGGCGGCCACGTCGGCCTCGGACAGGTCGGAGTAGAACCGCATCACCACGATCGCCCGCTCCCGGGGGTTCAGCAGGGCGAGCTGGCGGGCGATGTCGTCGCGGTCCTCGACGCCGGCGTAGTCGGCGGCCGACCGGCTGGCGGTGTGGGCGTCCGGGTCGGTGAGGTTGGGGGCCTCGAACCGCTTGCGCCGCCACCGGTCGGTGGTCAGGTTGAGCATGGTCCGGCGGCAGTAGGCGCGCGCCATGCCGGGCTGGACCCTGCGCCAGTTCCGGTAGGTGCGGACCAGTGCCTCCTGCAGCAGGTCCTCGGCGACCGACCGGTCGCCGACCATGAGGTACGCCGCCCGCGACAGGTAGGAGTGATCGGCGTCGACGAATTCGGTGAACTCGGCGTCGGTCGTGGTGCTCATACCCCCATCAACGAACGAGGGAGCCGTCAGGTTCCAGCCGCCACGCCGATTCTCAGGGGATGGTGACCCGGTCGGTGGGCGCGGAGAACGGGAAGGGAGCCGTCTTGGGGAAGCGGGCGCGGGCGTCCTGCAGGTAACCGACGAGGTTCGGGTGGGCGGCCAGGGCGTCGGAGAGGACCTTCCACTTGCGGTCCTGGACGCCGAGCGTCGGGATGCCCATGAGCGCGAGCGCGACCCCCACGCCGAGCAGGCCCCAGGCGAAGGCCGAGACCGTGCCGTCGCCGAACCCGGTGACCGCGGCCAGCACGCCGCCGAACAACGCCAGGGCCAGGGCGAGGCCGAAGACGGTGCCGGGCGTGACGAGGCCGCGGTCGGGGGCCGGCTCGAAGGCGAGGTCGAGCGGGTTCTGGCGAGCCTCGCGCGTGACGACCACCACGTCGCGGGCCAGCACCAGCGACCCCACCAGCAGCACCGCGCCGATGATCAGCGCGGCCGGGTGCCCGCCGGAGACGATGATGAGGAGCACGCCGCCGACCAGCGTCGCCACCAGCAGCAGCTTCGTCATCGTCGCGATCACCGCGCGCATCGCGGTGCGGTTGGCGATGTTCTCGAGGTAGCTGCGGGCCTCCATGTCGCCTCACACTACCGGCGGGGGTCGCGCTGGGACGGGCACTGGGCAGCTGTTGCCACGGCTCACTAATGTGACGCCATGTTCACCAAGATCCTGGTCGCCAACCGTGGCGAGATCGCCGTCCGGGCGTTCCGCGCCGCGACCGAGCTCGGCATCAAGACCGTCGCCGTCTTCCCCTACGAGGACCGCCTCGCCGAGTACCGGCTGAAGGCCGACGAGAGCTACGAGATCGGTGAACGCGGCCACCCGGTGCGCGCCTACCTCGACGTCGAGGGGATCATCCGCGCCGCCAAGGAGGCCCACGCCGACGCGATCTACCCCGGCTACGGGTTCCTCAGCGAGAACGCCGGCCTGGCCCGGCGCTGCCGCGAGGAGGGGATCACCTTCATCGGCCCCTCGGCCGAGGTGCTCGACCTCACCGGCAACAAGGCCACCGCCATCGCGGCCGCCCGCGAGGCCGGCCTGCCGGTCCTGCGCGGCGCCGAGCCGTCGGAGGACGTCGCCCAGCTGCAGGCCGCGGCGTCCGAGATCGGCTACCCCGTGTTCGTCAAGGCCGTCGCCGGCGGCGGTGGCCGAGGCATGCGCCGGGTCGACGACCCGTCCAGGCTGCCCGCCGCGCTCGAGGAGGCGATGCGCGAGGCCGACGCCGCCTTCGGCGACGCGCGGGTCTACCTCGAGGAGGCCGTCGACCAGCCCCGCCACATCGAGGTCCAGGTGCTCGCGGACGCCACCGGCGAGGTCATCCACCTCTACGAGCGCGACTGCTCGGTGCAGCGCCGCCACCAGAAGGTCATCGAGCTGGCGCCGGCCCCCAACCTCGACCCCGCGCTGCGCGACCAGATCTGCGCCGACGCCGTGCGCTTCGCCCGCCACATCGGCTACGTCAACGCCGGCACGGTGGAGTTCCTGCTCGGCCAGGACGGCCGCTACGTGTTCATCGAGATGAACCCGCGCATCCAGGTCGAACACACGGTCACCGAGGAGGTCACCGACGTCGACCTGGTCTCCTCCCAGATGCGCATCGCCGCCGGCCGAACCCTCGCCGAGCTCGGCCTGAGCCAGGACGCCATCCACCTGCGCGGCGCCGCCCTGCAGTGCCGCGTCACCACCGAGGACCCGGCCAACGGGTTCCGCCCCGACACGGGCAAGGTGTCGGTGTACCGGACGCCGGGCGGCGCGGGCATCCGCCTCGACGGCGGCACGGTGTTCGCCGGCGCCGAGATCGGCGCCCACTTCGACTCGATGATGGTCAAGCTCACCTGCCGCGGCCGCGACTTCGCCACCGCGGTGCGCCGGGCGCAGCGGGCGCTGGCCGAGTTCCGCATCCGCGGGGTCAGCACCAACATCGGCTTCCTGCGCGGCGTGCTCGCCGACCCCGACTTCCTCGCCGGCCGGGCCACCACGTCGTTCATCGACCAGCGCCCCGAGCTGCTGCGCCCGCACGAGTCGGCCGACCGTGCGACCAAGCTGCTGCAGTTCCTGGCCGAGCGCACGATCAACAAGCCCTACGGCGAGCCCCGGACGCCCGTCGTCGCCCGCACCAAGCTGCCGCCGATCGACCTCAAGGCCACCCCGCCGGACGGCTCGCGGCAGAAGCTGCTCGAGCTGGGCCCGGTCGGGTTCGCGCGGGCGCTGCGCGAGCAGACGGCCGTGGCGGTCACCGACACCACCTTCCGGGACGCCCACCAGTCGCTGCTCGCCACCCGAGTACGCACCCGCGACCTGATGAACGTCGCTCCGTGGATCGCGCGCACCCTGCCCGAGCTGTTCTCGGTCGAGGCGTGGGGCGGGGCCACCTACGACGTGGCGCTGCGGTTCCTCAAGGAGGACCCGTGGGCCCGCCTGGCCACCCTGCACGAGGCGCTGCCGAACCTGCCGATCCAGATGCTCCTGCGCGGCCGCAACACCGTCGGCTACACGCCCTACCCGCTGGCGGTCACCGACGCCTTCGTCGCCGAGGCCGCCGCCACCGGCGTCGACATCTTCCGGATCTTCGACGCCCTCAACAACGTCGACCAGATCCGCCCCGCGATCGAGGCCGTGCTCAAGACCGACCACGCCGTCGCCGAGGCCGCCCTCTGCTACACGGGCAACATGACCTCGCCCGGCGAGAAGCTCTACACGCTCGACTACTACCTGCGCCTGGCCGAGCAGTTCGTCGAGGCCGGCGCGCACATCCTGGCGATCAAGGACATGGCGGGGCTGCTGCGCGCGCCCGCGGCGTCCAAGCTGGTGACCGCGCTGCGGGAGAACTTCGACCTGCCGGTCCACCTGCACACCCACGACACCGCCGGCGGCCAGCTGGGCACCCTGCTCGCCGCGATCGACGCGGGCGTGGACGCCGTCGACGTCGCCAACGCCGCCTGGGCCGGCACGACGAGCCAGGTGTCGATGTCGGCGCTGATCGCCGCCACCGACGACACCGAGCGGGCGACCGGGCTGTCGCTGGCCGCCGCCGAGGACCTCGAGCCCTACTTCGAGGCGGTGCGCGTCCTCTACGGGGAGTTCGAGTCGGGCCTTCCCGGGCCGACGGGCCGCGTGTACACCCACGAGATCCCCGGCGGGCAGCTGTCGAACCTGCGCCAGCAGGCGATGGCGCTCGGCCTGGGCGACCGCTTCGAGGCCATCGAGGACATGTACGCCGCCGCCAACAAGATCCTCGGCAACATCGTCAAGGTGACGCCGTCGTCGAAGGTCGTCGGCGACCTCGCGCTGGCGCTGGTGGGCCAGAACATCGACCCGGTGGCGTTCGAGGCCGACCCGCAGAAGTACGACATCCCCGACTCGGTGATCGGCTTCCTCAACGGCGACCTCGGTGACCCGCCCGGCGGGTGGCCCGAGCCGTTCCGCACCAAGGCCCTCGAGGGCCGCCGGGTGCGCCCGGTCGAGACGGAGTTGTCGGAGGAGGACACCGCGGCGCTGGCGTCCGAGCCCCGGCGCACGCTGAACCGGCTGCTGTTCCCCGGCCCGACGAAGGACTACGAGGAGGCCACGGAGGAGTACTCCGACCTGTCGGTGCTGACCACCCGCCAGTTCCTGCACGGGCTCGAGCCGGGGCGCGAGCACGACGTGCCGATCGAGCGGGGCAAGACGCTGCTGATGAGCCTGCAGGCCATCGGCGAGCCCGACGAGCGCGGGCTGCGCCCGGTGCTGGCCACGATCAACGGCCAGATGCGCCAGGTCATGGTGCGCGACGAGGCGGTGGAGAGCAACGTCGTGGCGGCCGAGCGGGCGAACCCGTCGGTGCCGGGCGAGGTGCCGGCGCCGTTCTCGGGCGTGGTCACGCTGACCGTTGCCCCGGGTGATGCGATCGAGGTGGGCGACCAGGTCGCGACGATCGAGGCGATGAAGATGGAGGCGTCCATCACCTCGCCCGTCGCGGGCACGGTGCAGCGGGTGGCGCTGCAGCACTCCCAGACGGTGGAAGGTGGCGACCTGCTGCTGGTGGTCACGCCGGCGTGATGACCTGATGGCGTCCGAACTGGAGTCGGCGTCGGTGGATCAGCTGTCCGGACTCGGCTGCACGGTGACGATCGTGAACGGCCAGTACGACCAGAGGCGGCTGGACGCCGTGGCCGAGGCGAGCCAGATGCACCTCGAAACGTGATTCGCACCTGCTGGAGGGGGCGCAGATTCATTTTCGAGGAGCGTTTGCGGGGCGCGTCCCGACGCCGCCAGCCAAGCCGAACACGGTGCCGGGGGAGAGGAGCCCGCGGCTGGGGGCGGGCTCGAACGCGAAGTCCAGCGGCTCACGGCGCAGATCGCGGCCTAGCACGACGGCGTCCCGAATGAGGACGAGGGAGGCGACCACGAGGACGCTGCCGACGATGAGCGCCGCCGGATAAGCCGCTGACGCGAGCCAGCGTGACCCCACCCACCAGGGTGGCTCCACCCAAGAGGCGCGTCATGGTGACGACCACCCGGCGGGTCGCCGTCCGGTTGGCGATGTTCTCACGGTAGCTGCCGGCCTCCATGAATGCCGAGCCCAGGTGATGAGCGACTCTCGACGCCCTGGTGAGAATTGTCGTTCCTGACCGTTGCACAGGCTCCGGATGGGGTGCCATGATGCGGAACGGGATACCCCGGTGCTGGCAGCCAACGCGGGTTGCGCAACCGCCTCGGGTGGCCCCAAGAGCCAAGTCAACCCCCCACTTGGAGGACGCATGTCAGCAAATGTCATCGTCGTGGTCGAGCAGGAGTTCGCCCACCCGCGGCCCCGCGTGTTTCGCGCCTGGACCGCACCCGAGGAGATGTCCCAGTGGCGGGGCAGCCCTGGGTGGCACGTCGAACGGGAGAGCGTCACGTCGGACCTGCGGACCGGCGGCAAGCACCATCACGTGAAGGTGCGCGACGACGACCCGAGTGTGCGCGTGACCACGGACGCCGTCTTCACCGAGTACTTCGACCCGGACGTGTTCGTCGCGCGTCAGCGCATCACGGGCGACTCCGGCATCGACCCGAACGAGTCCCTCGAACTGCGCGTCGAGTTCACCGCCATGGGCGGCGACAGCACGCTCGTGCGCATCGTCCAGGGGCCGTACGACCCGGCCGTGGCGCAGTATCACGCCGCCGGCTGGGAGAAGGAATTGGCCCGCTTGGGCACCTACCTGGATGGAGGACAGGCATGAATACCGCAGGAGCCCCCACGACGTCGGCGGTCGTCCGCACGAAGCCCATCATGACCATGCCGCAGATCCTCCTGATGAACCTCGGGTTCTTCGGCATCCAGTACAGCTTCGGCATGCAGCAGACGGCCATCAATCCGATCTACACGTTCCTGGGCGCGTCACACGACCAATTGCCGCTGCTCAACCTGGCCGGTCCGGTCACGGGCCTGCTCATCCAACCCATCATCGGGGCCCTCTCAGACCGAACATGGGTGGAGAAGGGCTTCTTCCGCGGGCGCCGACGCCCCTTCTTCCTCATCGGTGCCATCGGCTGCGCGATCTGCCTGGCGCTGTTCCCGTTCGTGTGGGCGGTCTGGATGGCGGTTCTCCTGCTGTGGCTCCTGGACGCCTCCAACAACACCGCGATGGAGCCCTACCGCGCGTTCATCGCCGACCGGCTCCCCCCGGCCCAACTCGGCAAGGGCTTCCTCGCCCAGTCGTTCTTCACCGGCCTGGGGATCACGCTGGCCAACTTGAGCCTGATGTTCTTCCAGGGCGTCTTCGGCCTGGGTCAGTCCGTCGGCATCCCGCTGTGGGTCTACCCGGCGTTCCTCCTCGGCTCGGTCTGCTCGATCGCCACGGTGCTCATCTCGGTGCTGTCAACGCCCGAGCTCGAGCCGACGGAGAAAGAACTCGCCGAGCTCCGCGCCAGCAAGGGTGGCCCCGGCCACTTCATCGCCGAGATCAAGGACGCCATCATCGACATGCCGATCGAGATGCGGAAGCTGGCGTTGGTGTACCTCTTCCAGTGGTACGCCATGAACATCTATTGGCAATACGTGTCGCTGTCGGTGTCCCAGTCGCTGTACGGCACGACGGACGCCCACTCCGAGGGCTACCAGCTCGCCGTCGCGAACACAGGCGTCATCAACGGTGCCTACAACATCGTGACCTTCTGTGTCGCGTTCGGGCTGGTTGCCCTGGCCCGCCGCCTGGGCGCGAAGTGGGTGCACGCCATCGCCCTGTGGTGCGCCACGGTGGGTCTGGTCTTGTTCCCGCAAATGCCGACCCTGCCGCTCAAGGTCGTCGCGATCGTGGGCCTGGGCATCGCGTGGGCGTCCATCATGGGCGTGCCCTACATCATGATCGTGCGCATGGTTCCCTCGACCCGCTACGGCGTCTACATGGGCATCGTCAACATGATGATCGTCATCCCGATGCTCATCCAGACGCTCACGTTCGGCGCGATCTACAAGAACCTGCTGGGGGACAACCCCAACAACGCGATCATGGCCGCCGGCATCCTGCTGGGCATCGCCGGCTTGGCCATGCTCTGGGTCAAGGAGCCCCCGATCGTGCGCGACATCGAGCCGGTCGGCTCTGGCGACGAGACCGTCACCACGAAGGGAGCCTGAGATGGCACGCATGACTCCGTACGGATGCATCGTCGTCGGCACCGACGGCTCTGCCTTGTCCGACCCGACCGTCGCGAGGGCCTCGTTCTTGGCCGCTGCCGAGGAGGCCGACCTCGTCATCGTCTGCGCCTATTCGGGCATGACGATGCGCGAGGGTGCGAAGGCGACCGCCACCCTCGGTGACACCCGGACCTCCGTTGTGTTGGGACGCGAAGCGGCCAGCGACGCGTTGGCGACCGCGACATCCACGGCGTCCGGCCTGGGCGCGCAGGTCAAGGCGTCGCTGCTGGTGGAGGGCGAGGCTGCCTCCGCCCTCCTGAGGGCCGCACAGCAGCACGAGGCGGACCTCATCGTGATCGGGGCGATCCGAGACACCAGTCTCGCCGGACGCCTGCTCGGCACGGTCGCGTCCGCCGTCGTGCGTGAAGCCCCGTGCGAGGTCCTGGTGGTGCGTCCCCCGGCGGCGTGGGGTGACGTGACCGAGATCGAGGTGCCCGAGGACGTCTGAGCGCTGCGACGGCGCCCCCTGCCCGCCGGCCGGGGGCGCCGAACGCAGGGTCAGCCTTGGCTGTCGAGGTCCGTGCCGTCCGCGGTGATGCGGAACGCCCGGGTCGCGAGGTCGGCCTCCAACCGTGCGGTGTGGCCCTCGCGCGACCACTCCAAGGTCAACATCGAGCCTTCTCCGGACGCCGTCAGCTCGGCATCCCACCCGAACGCCGGGTGGGTGTTGCGGAACCGCAGCAGGTCGATCTGGCGCTGCACAACGGGCCTCGCGAGGCCGGCTTCGAGGTCGTCGGCCGACAGGTTGGTGCGGTTGATCTCCTTGTGCCCGCCCGACCCCGCACGCTCGACGGCGGCCAGGTTGTTCTCGCCGGCGAAGAGGTCGAGGTACCACACCTGCGGCTTGCCCGGCATGAACAGGTGGATCGCCCGGGCCAGCAGCATCGATGCGTCGTCGCAGCCCAGAGCGCTGTAGTACGTGGCGTTGACCTGATAGTAGGTCGCCTTCTGGCCGTGGAGATCCTTCACGTAGCCGCCGCGTCCGCGCACCGTGGCGATCACCGACTCGATCTCGTCGTCGCTGAGCAGGCCCTTGAGGTCGAGCAGCGGGATGCCGTCGTGGCAGCCCAGCATCGACACCGTCTTGATGCCCTTGGCCTGGATGTCGCCGATCCACGCGAGCAGGCGCTCGGCGGAGTGCGTCTCGAACGCGTGGATCAGCAGCCCGGGCAGGAAGAAGTCGTAGGTGAGGAACCCCTTGGCCGCAATCGTCTCGTGGATGCCCTCCTCGTAGCGGGCGTGGATCTCGGGCAGCAGCTTCACCCCGTGCCGGTCGGCCAACGCCTTCACCTGGTCGAGCAGATCCCACGTACCGGGGTCGTTCAGGAAGTTCTTCTCGCCGGGCTCCTTGGGGGCGTAGGCGAAAGCGTCCAGCCGGACGATCTCGGCGCCGTAGCCCGCGAGCCTGGCCAAGGTGTCGGCGTAGAACGTCCACACCAGGTGCGACTTGATGTTGAGGTCCATCTGGCCCAGGTAGGTGCGCCGCGACTCCACCAGGTCGACCACGGCGTCCCGCCACGCCTCGAAGCCGGTGAAGTCCGCATCCCCGGGTCGTCCGCCGTCCGCGATGGTGGCGTTGACCCGGGTGGCCAACTCGTCCGCCGAGGCGTACTGCAGGCCGGCCGCCATCAGGTCCTGGGCGTCCACGCGGGGGTAGCGGACCTCCTGGTAGAAGGTGTTCCAGAACGGCTTCTCCGACCCGTCGGGCAGACGCACCATCAACAGCGGCAGGCCCGGCTTGCGGAAGAACATGTGCTCGATCAGGTCCGCGCGTGGCTGGATGTAGCCCTCCGGCGTCATCTCGCCGTGACCGGCCCAGAAGGCGTTCCAGTCGATGAAGAAGTCGTTGTAGGGCGACCTCTCGCCGCGGGCCAGGATGTCTTGGAACTGGGGCGACAGCACCGAGGCGTGGTTGAGGATGAAGTCGAACTTCAGGTCGAGCCCCGCAGCGGCCAGCGCCTCGAGGTCGGCGGGCTTCGCCAGAAGGTCGTTCAGCCCGTAGTCGATCACGCTGAAGCCGCGGTCGAGGTCGCTGTTGAACACGCTGGGGAGCAGGTACAGCGACCTGAACGCGCCGGCGACCTCGGGACGCTGCACGAACGCCGCCAGGCCTGCCAGGGTGCCGTCGAGGCTGTCGGGGTAGGCGTTCAGCATGACGCCATCGCGGGGGAGGTGGCGCCCCATCGCCTGCAGGTAGGCGTCGTAGGTGAGCAGTTCGCCCTCTTTCGACAGGATCAGGGACGCCTTGGGTGCCTGCGCGTCCAGCTTGGCCTGCTCCAATCCCAAGACGAGCGTCGTGAAGGGACTGTCGACCGCCCCGTCACGAGCGCGAGCGCGGCGGTGCGCCAGCGTCTGCGCCGGGGTGCTGTTGAGCAGGATGGGCACGTCCACGCCCTCGACGAAGTCGCTGTTGCCGTGGGTCCACTCGATGACGAGCACGCGGGTGCCCGAGACGTCGACCTGGTCATACCACTGGTCGGCCTCGGTGCGCCCCATGCGCTTGAGGGTCAGGGTGTCGGCGCCGCCCTTGAAGGCGGCGATGATCGCATTCACCTCGGCGAAGTCGATCTCGTTCGGTGTCCCGAGGTACGCGGCGAGCGCCCTGGAGCCCGCGCCGAGGTAGGTCGGGAGCCAAGGGTGCTCGGCTGCGGCCGCCGGGTCGGCGTCCGTCCCCGCAGCCTGGAGGGAGGAGAGGGCGTCCCGGACGGACGCGTCGTAGGCCCCGGCGTCCACCAGCCCGCGGACGCCCGCGTGGCGGAAGACGCGCAGGCGTTCGGCGTCGTTGACGGAGGGGATCCGGCGCGGGTAGTTGTCGCCCGACAGGATGTAGGCGCCGATGCCGTCCGCGTTGAGCGCGTGGCCGAGCAGCGATCCCAGCTCGGATTTGCCCACGCCCGAGCCGCCGTAGACGGCCACCACGGCGCGTCCCGCGGCCAGGACGGGGTCGAGCTGCTCGCGCAGGGCGGGGTACAGCGTGGCCGCAGCCGCCAGATGCCAATCGGTGATGTGCACCTTGTCCCCCGGCATGTCGCCGGTGGGGATCGAGCTGGGATCGGTGAGCGCGGGGAACAAGGGCACGGGGACTCCTTCGTCTGGGGAACCGCGCCCATTATCCCACCGGGGGTGTCACGGTGGGTACAGGACCCGTACGAACGGCTTGCGTTCCCACACGGGCATTGTCGAGGGTTCACGGGCGATGCGTAGCGCCATGTGGACTACCAAGGAGATCGCCCGTCGGCACCCCAAAGCCTCTGACAAGGCCTTTCGTCTCACACCCCGCGAAGCGACCCGGAGATTGGTAGTCCAACGGGCGCTACGTCGCACAGAATCCACGACTTGTGGTTCCACCTCGGGCACCGGCACATCGTCGTCTGGCGGCGCCGACCATCGCCGCGGGCAGTCAAGGGGAACCTGCACCCAGCTCGGCATCAAGACCGTCGCCGTCTTCCCCTACGAGGATCGCTTGGCCGAGTATCGCCTGAAGGCCGACGAGAGCTACGAGATCGGCGAGCGCGGCCACCCGGTGCGCGCCTACCTCGACATCGAGGGGATCGTGCGCGCGGCCAAGGAGGCCCACGCGCGGTACGCCGGGCGCAGCGGGCGCTGGCGGAGTTCCGCATCCGCGGCGTCAGCACCAACATCGGCTTCCTGCGCGGCGTGCTCGCCGACACGGACTTCCTCGCGGGGCGGGCCACGACGTCGTTCATCGACGAGCGTCCCGAACTGCTGCGCCCGCACGAGTCGGCCGACCGGGCGACCAAGCTGTTGCAGTTCCTCGCCGAGCGCACGATTAACAAGCCGTGGCCAGGTCATGGTGCGGGACGCCTCGGTCGAGAGCAACGTCGTCGCCGCCGATCTGGCCAACCCGGCGAACCCGGGCGAGGTGCCCGCGCCGTTCTCGGGCGTGGTCACGCTGACCGTCGCGGCGGGTGACACCGTTGCGGTCGGCGACCAGGTGGCGACCATCGAGGCGATGAAGATGGAGGCGTCCATCACCTCGCCCGTCGCGGGCACGGTGCAGCGGGTGGCGCTGCAGCACTCCCAGACGGTGGAAGGTGGCGACCTGCTGCTGGTGGTCGGTTAGCTGGTGGGGGGCCGCCCGGTCGGGGACCGGGCGGCCCCCGCCGTCAGCGGAGCGTTCCCGCGCCCGCGCGCAGCTCGACCTGCGCCGGGACCGACATCGTCGGGTCGACCTTGAGGCGGTACTGTGGCACCCACCCGGCGCGTCGCCGATCGTGTCGGTGGGGTTGGCGGCGTTGTACGCCCCCAGCGCGGACACCTTCTTGCCGTTGACCCGGGTCCCGATCTCGGTCATGGCCACACCACCCCACTTGGCGATGATGGTGGAGGCGTCGTTGGCCGGGTCGAGCTGGATGTAGTTGTTCTCGGCGTACAGGGCCGACTCACGTCCGACGCCCCAGTAGTAGGAGTACCAGTCGTACGGGCCGGTCTGCACGTAGTAGTTGTTGTACAGGTCGACCTGGCCGTACCGGACGCGCGGGGCGCGCTGGCCGATGTCGGTCCACTTGTTGTGGTGCAGGGTCACGCGCAGGGTGCCGCGGTCGGCGGTCCGGCCGTCCGAGGAGCCGATCAGCATCGTCTTGTCGTGCGGCTCGAAGCGGTTGTACGACACCGTCACGAGGTCGGAGCGGTGCGTGATGTCGAGCAGCCCGTCGTGCACCTCGTAGGGGCGGCCGTACACGGACGCCAGGGCGTCGGGCGGCAGGTCGCCGGAGTCGAGCGTGTTGTGGTCGATCCACACGTGGGTGGAGGTCCACACCGAGATGTTGTCGTAGCGGCTGTTCCAGTTCCCGGACGCCGTGTCGCCGGGATCCCACTCCGGGAAGCAGTCGGTGGAGTCGGAGACGGTGAGGTCGCGCACGATGACGTTGTCGGCGTCCCGGATGCGCAGGTTCGCGCCCACGATGCGCGCGTCGTCGCCGACCCCGATGATCGTCTTGTTGGAGCCGATGTGCTGCTGCGTCTGCAGGGCCTGGGCGTTGGCCGCCGCGGCCTGGAGGTCGACGAGCTCGCCCTCCGGGTCCTTCCAGCCCCACGGGCCGTCGGGGTCGAACGCCTCGATGTAGGCGGCCTGGCTGAAGCCGGTCTCCTCCTCGAACGTCGCGCAGGTGGTCATCGTGCCGTCCGCGGCCTCGAAGGCGTTCAGCTCGCCGTGGACGTAGATGATCCGCGGCTCGGTGTTGGTGCGGGCCGCGTTGCCCCCGCCACCCAGCGCCGTGCGGAACTCCTGCCAGGTGCTGACGTGGAACACGTTGTCGGCCGTCGCGGCCGCCCCACCGGTCGTGCCACCCTCGGCCGACGCCCAGCCGTCGTTGTCGGCCAGCACCTGCCCCGGGTTGCACCAAACCCTTGTGCTTGTCACGCCCGATTTGCGATGATGGCAGACGGACCACAGGCAACCGCGCATCAGGGTGGGGGGATGCGCACGTTTCGTGCACTCCCCGGAGACCTGATGGAGACCCTGACCACACCCACACCCACGCACGCCCCGGCCGAGCCGCGCCTGCGCCCCTTCCCGCTGCTCAGCGACGCGGCCGGCCTGCCCCACCTGGTGGCGTCCTTCGCCGCCCGCCTCCCCGCCGCGATGTTGCCGCTGGCGGTGCTGCTGCTCGGCCAGCAGCTCACCGGCTCGTTCGCCGTCGCCGGCCTCATGCTCGCCGCGATGAGCCTCGGCGCCGCGCTGGGCGCCCCGCTCGTCGGCGCCCTCGCCGACCGCTGGGGACCCCGCCGCACCGTCGCCACCATGACCGTCGTCGCCGCGCTCACGATCAGCGCGCTGGCGTCCTTCGCGTGGCTGCCCGCCCTGCCGGTCCCCGTGCTCGTGGGCACCGCGCTGCTGGTGGGGGCGTCCAACGCGCAGGTGGGCGCGATCGCTCGCTCGGGCTGGTCGACGCGCTTCTCCTCCCAGCCGCACGGCGCCCGCAAGGTCGAGGTGGCGATGGGCTACGAGACGGTCGTCGACGAGGTGTCCTTCGTGGTCGGACCGGTGATCGGCGCCACCCTCGCCACCGTCGTCAGCCCGGTCGCCGCGATCGGCGCCGCCCTCGCCGTGCTGGTGCTCGCCCAGGTCAGCTTGGCGGTGCTGCTGGGCCGCCACTCCCTGGCGTCCGGACGCCGCGGTCGCGGCCCCGTCTCCCCCCGGCTCGCCGTGTGGGTCGCCCTGTCGTTCCTGGTCGGCGGGGTGTTCGGCACCGTGCAGACCAGCCTGACCGCGGCCCTGGCCCCGACCGAGCACGCCCCGCTGACGGGCGTCGTCTACGCGTTCGTCGGGCTGGGGTCGGCCGTGTCGGGCATGCTCACCCACCTGCTGCACCGCTGGCCGTTGCCGCGTCGGGCCGTCGTGTTCGGGCTGGCGCTCGCCGTGATGGCCGTCGGCCTGCTCGGCGCCGGTCAGCTCGCGCTGCTCATGGCGGCGTGCGCCGGCATCGGCCTGTGCGTCGCCCCGCTGCTGGTGGCCGCGTTCACCGGCGCGGAGCGCCTCGCGTCCGCCGGGAACACCCTCGTCCTCACCCTGCTCAGCGCCGCGAACGTCGCCGGCGTGGGCGCGGGTGCTGCGGCCGCCGGGTTCGTGGTCGACGGCTTCGGGGCCCCGGTGGCCTTGGGCCTGCCCATCGCCCTCGGTGTCGCCTGCGCGGTAGCCGGCGCCATCGCGGCCATGCTGCGCGCGGACGTCCCGGTCGCCCGCTGAGCCCCGGGGGCGCGACACTCACCTTCGTCACCTTCGAGTGGGGTGGCGAACCCCCTCACGAGTGACAAGGGTGAGTGTCGGCCCACCTCGGGTGTTCCGGGTCAACCCGTCGGCCGTGATGCACGCGGTGGTATCAATCAAGGCGTGACCTCTCTCCACGAACCGCTCGCCCTGCGCCGCGGGCCCGCCCTGCGCAACCGCCTCGCGCTGGCGCCCCTGACCAACACCCAGAGCCACGCCGACGGCACGCTCTCCGACGACGAGATCGGCTGGCTGACCGCCCGCGCCCGCGGCGGCTTCGGCCTGGTCGTCACCGCGGCGGCCTACGTGCAGCGCTCGGGGCTGGCCTGGGCCGGCCAGCTCGGGGTGGCGTCCGACGACCACCTGCCCGGCCTGACCCGCCTGGCCGACGGCCTGCGCGCCGGCGGGGCGGTCTCGGCGGTACAGCTGCACCACGGCGGCATCCGGGCGGACGCCGCGGCCTCGGGTGAGCCGGCGGTCGCCCCGTTCGACGACGCCCGCTCGGGTGCGCGCGCCCTCACCACCGGCGAGGTCGAACAGCTGGTCGCCGACTTCGCCGCGGCGGCGGCGCGGTGCGAGCGGGCGGGTTTCGACGGCGTCCAGGTGCACGGGGCGCACGGGTACGTACTCGGGCAGTTCCTCGACGTGGTGCGCAACGACCGCACCGACCGCTACGGCGGGGACGCCGCCGGCCGCGCCCGCGTGCTGCACGAGGTGGTCGAGGCCATCCGCGCGGTGACCGGGCCCGACTTCCAGGTGGGCCTGCGGCTCTCCGTGGAGCGTTTCGGGCTCGACCGGGCCGAGGCCGTGACACTTGCCGGCGACCTCCTGGCCTCCGGACGCCTCGACCACCTCGACCTCCCCCTGTGGCAGATCGGCAAGTCCCCCGAGGACGACCCGTCCGGGCCGCCACTGGTCGACGCCTTCCTCGACCTGCCCCGCCATGGCACCGCCCTCGCGCTCAGCGGTGGGGTGCGCACGGCCGCCGACGCCCAGGGCGCCCTCGACCGCGGCGGCGACCTCGTCTGCGTCGGGCGCGCCGCCGTCGTCGACCACGCCTTCGCGGGCCACGCGCTGGCCGACCCGGCCTACGCGGGGCCGCAGTTCCCGGTCACCCGCGACCACCTGCGCGCCGAGCACGTCGGCGAGGCGTTCGTGACCTACTTCGCGAAGGGGTGGCCCGACCTGGTCGCCGACTGAGCGCGGCGGGGCCCGTCGAAGCCCGACGAGCGTCCGGGGTCAGCCCAGCAGCTCGATCGCGCCCGAGCTGCCGTCGATGCGGACCCGCTGCCCGTCGACCAGCCGGCGGGTGGCGTCGTGCACGCCCACGACGGCGGGGATCCCGTACTCGCGGGCGACCACCGACCCGTGCGTCATCAGCCCGCCCACCTCGGTCACGAGCCCTGCGGCGGCGATGAACAGGGGTGTCCAAGCGGGGTCGGTGCCGCGGCAGACCAGGATCTCGCCGGCCCGCAGCTGTTGGGCCGCCGGGTCGTGCACCACCCGCACGACACCCTCGGCCACGCCCGGTGAGACACCGGCGCCGGACAGGTCGGCCGCGTCGGCGGACAGGCCCTCGTAGAACGTGCGGCCGTCCTCGACCAGCACCCGAGGCACCTGCCCGCGGCGGGCCTCGGCGTCGAACACCGCGCGCCGCTGCGCGACGACGTCCTGCCACTCCGCGCTGAAGGCGCGGCGCAGCTCGTCGGTCCGCAGGAACGCCAGGTCGGCCACGGCCCCCAGCCGACCCTGCTCCACGAGCTCGGCGGCCGAGGCGTCCAGCCCGGAGCGGATCGACCCGAGGCACTGCACCAGCGTGAACTTGGGGGTCTCGCGGGCGCCCGCCATCCCGCGGATCAGCTTGGCCGCCTTGCGCACCTTGGCCGCGCGGGCGGGGGTCGAGGCGTCCATCAACGCCCGGATCGAGCGGCCGGCCTCGTGCTGGCCGGCCTTGTGCAGCGCGCGCGGCTGCGTGTGCGTGGGCATGCCGAGGTAGGCCTTGATCGTGTGCATGACCGGCGTCGGGTCGTCGCGCCAGCGCGGTGCGCCCAGGTCGATCTCGGCGACCCCGCGCATGCCGTAGCGCTCGAGGAACGTGCCGATCACCGTCTGGGCCACGCGCGGCAGCCGCCCGGCCAGGAACTGGCGGGCGAGGTCGGACGCCGGCGTCTCGGCCACCCAGCCCCACGCGGTCGCGTCGCCGCGGATCGTCAGCGCCACGTCGGACAGCGCGAGGTCCATCTCGGTGGTGACGTTGCCGGGCAGGGCCCGCATGACGTTGAGCGCGAGCGCGTCGGCGTCGGGCAGCTTGGTCTGGAGCGCGAGCTCGCGCAGCTGCTTCAGCGTCAGCATCGTGGGGCCCATGACCGGCGCGAAGGCGGGCAGCAGGGTCGGGAACGCGCGGCGTCCGAGGTCGTCGATCACGTCGACGCGGGCGGTCAGGCGCTCCTGGGGCGTGGACCACCTGGCCGCCCGGACCATCGCCTGCTCGACGTGGCGGACCAGCCCGTCCGCCGCACGGTCGAGGGCCTTCCGCGTGCCGGCGGGGTTCGTCGAGGCCGCCCGGATGCGCGGCCCGATCCGCGGCAGCAGCGCGAGGAACCCCGCGGCCACGCCGGGGTTCGGCGCGGTGCGGGTGGCGCGCAGGCCGGGCTCGGTGCCGAGGTCGCGCAGGATGGCCGCCGTGCCCGGCTCGACCATCGGCAGGAACTCCAGGACCAGCTTGCGCGTCGCCCGGATACGCAGGAGGTCGTCGAAGCGCAGCCACAGCCGCTCGCCAGCGGGCTGGACGAAGCGGTTCGTGCGCCAGTCGACGCGGCGGCCGACGAGCCGGGCCGCGCCGGCGAGCGCGATGCGGATCGTCTCCTGGCCCAGCGGGGTCAGCGGGCCGAGGACGCCCTGGAAGGCGCCGAAGCTGAACCACACCTCGGGCTGGGCGTGCGCGCCCGGGTTGGGCGCCGGCAGCGGGAACAGAGACGTGATCGGGCGGGCCTGCACGACGAACAGCTCGCCGCCGGCGCGCGCCCACTCGATGTCCATCGGCTCGCCGTAGAGCTCGCCGATGCGGCGGCCGAGGGCGGCCAGGTCGCGCAGCTGCCCGACCGTCACGGACGCCGTGGGCCCGGCCAGCTGCTGGGACCGCACGTCGCCGGTGGCGGCGTCGAGGGTGAACGAGTCGGGCGTGACGCGCCCGGAGACCAGGTCCTCGCCGAGGCCCGGCGCGGCGTCGACGACCATCTCGTCGCGGCGTCCGGTGCGCGGGTTGACGGTGAACAGCACCCCTGACGCCTCGGCCGGCACCATCCTCTGCACGACGACCGCGATCGAGACGAGGTCGTGGTCGACGTGGTTGCGGTCGCGGTAGGTGATGGCCCGTTCGGTCCACAGCGAGGCCCAGCAGTCGACGACGCGGCGCAGCACGTCGTCGAGGGTGGCCACGTCGAGGAACGTGTCCTGCTGGCCGGCGAACGACAGGCCCGGCAGGTCCTCGGCCGTGGCCGACGAGCGCACCGCGACCGGGGCGGCCAGCTCGCCGCCGGTGAGCAGCGGGGCCAGTTCGGCGATGATGCGCGCCGCCAGGTCGCCGGTGAGGCCCGCCGAGAGGAACGCGGCCCGGATCAACTTCGACGCCTCGGCCGCGGGCTGCTGCCACGCGGCCTCGAGCACCGGACGCAGCTGGGACTGGGCCAGGAAGTCCTCGTACAGGGCGGGGGCGAGCACCACGAAGGGGGGCACGGGCAGGCCGGCCTCGCGCAGCCGCACGAGGTTGGCTCCCTTGCCGCCGAGGGCGCCCAGTTCCGCTTCCGTGGTCACCGGCCCAGTATCCCACCGGGCGCCGACGGATCGCGTGCCGCGGCGTCCGTCGTACAGTCCCGTACGAGGCACCGTCCTCCGGCCCCGGACGGCTAGTTCGCCACCTGCGAGCGAGGGGCCCGTTGGGTTCCCGAGGATTAGGGTGGATCGCATGGACCTCCACGGACTCCGCAAGAGCTACGAGCAGGGCGAACTGGACGAGGAAGCCGCCACCAACAAGCCGCTGGAGCAGTTCGCGGCCTGGTTCGCCGACGCACGCCGCATCAAGGGGCTCGAGCCGAATGCGATGACCCTGGCCACGGCGTCGGCCGACGGGCGGCCGTCGGCCCGGGTGGTGCTGCTGAAGGAGTTCGATGCGTCCGGGCTGGTCTGGTACACGAACTACGACTCGCGCAAGGGCGCCGAATTGGACGCCAACCCCGTCGCCTCCCTGCTGTTCTTCTGGGCGCCGCTGGAGCGCCAGGTGCGCGTGGAGGGGCGCGTGGAGAAGGTCACGCCCGAGGAGTCGGACGCCTACTACGCGGTGCGCCCGCTCGACAGCCGCATCGGCGCGTGGGCCTCGCCCCAGTCGCAGGTGATCGCCAACCGGGGCGTGCTGGTCGCCAACGCGGCCAAGGCCGCGGCAGAGCACGGGCTGCACCCGCGGCGTCCGGACCACTGGGGCGGCTACCGCCTCGTGCCCGAGGTCTGGGAGTTCTGGCATGGCCGCACCTCGCGCCTGCACGACCGGCTGCGCTACCGCCTCGAGGGCGGCGACTGGGTGCGGGAGCGGCTGGCGCCGTAGCGCCCACCGGACCCACGGTGGGGGGAGTAGCATTCTCCGCGTGCTCGGCTTTGCGCGGTGGCTGTCCCACCCCGGACGCATCGCCCCGGTCGCGTACCTGTTCGGGTGGGTGGTCGGGACGCTCGTGCTGATGTCTCCCGCCGCCACCGAGTCCGGCGAGTCCAGCGCGTTCTGGGTGGCTGCGTTCACGGCCATGTCGGCGCTGTGCATCACCGGTCTGGCGGTGGTCGACACCCCGAGCCACTGGAGCACCTTCGGTGAGCTCACCATCATGACCCTCATCCAGGTCGGTGGGCTGGGGATCATGACCCTGACCAGCCTGATCATCTTCTCGGTCACCCGACGTGCTTCGCAGGCCCAACTGCACATCGCCCAGTCGGAGACGCGGGCGCGCACCAGACGGGGGCTGCGGTCGATCCCAGCCCGGATCCTGATGCTGTCACTGGCGTTCGAGCTCGTGTTCGCGGTCGTGCTGACGCTCCGGTTCCGGTCCTACCTCCCGGACTGGGGAGCGGCGGCCTACCACGGCATGTTCCACGCGGTGTCTGCGTTCAACAACGCCGGATTCGCGCTCTACCCCGACAATCTGGTGCGGTTCAACGCCGACCCCTTCGTCATGGTGCCGATCTGCTTGGCCATCGTGCTGGGTGGCCTCGGCTTCCCGGTCTACCTCGAGGTCGTCGAGCGCGTGCGCGGGCACCTGCCCCCCTTCTGGTCGGTGCACCTGCGCCTGACCCTGTACGGCACGGTGATCCTCCTCGTGCTCGGGTTCGCGACCTTCGCCGCTTTCGAGTGGACCAACCCGGCCACCCTCGGCGGTCAAGGTCCGATGGGGAAGTTCCTGGGTGCGCTGGGTGGGTCGGTGTTCCCGCGCACGGCTGGGTTCAACTCGGTCGACTATGCCTTGGTCACCGACGAGACCCTCGCGGTCAACTTCGGCCTGATGATGATCGGTGGGGGTTCCGGCGGCACGGCGGGCGGCCTGAAGGTCACCACGGTCGCCGTGCTCCTGCTCGCCGTCATCACCGAGGTGCGCGGCCATGAGAAGACGGTCCTCGGCAGCCGCAAGATCTCCTCTGCTGTGTCCCGTCAAGCGCTGGCAGTCGTCGTGCTGGGCACAGCGGCGGTGTTCGTCGGCATCCTCGCGATCTCCGCGGTCAGCGACGCGCCCCTGCGCGAGGACACGTTCGAGGCGATCTCGGCGTTCGGCACCGTCGGCCTGTCCATGAACCTGACCCCCACCCTGCCCCCCGCGGCGTGGGGCGTCCTGATGGGACTGATGTACTTGGGTCGCGTCGGACCGGTGTCCGTCGCGGCCGCCCTGGCGATGACCGCCCGGCACCGCCACTACGAATTGCCGAGGGAGGACCCCCTTGTTGGATAAGTTGTTCCGGCCCCGCCCCGCCGACGGCATGGTGCTCGTGCTCGGCCTGGGGCGTTTCGGCATCGCCTGCGCGCGCCGCCTCCAGGAACTCGGCATGGACGTGCTCGGCGTGGACGCCGACCTCGACCTGGTCAACCGCTACGCCGACACGCTGCGGCACGTCGTCCGGATGGACTCCACCGACGCGGACGCCCTGCGCCAGCTTGGCCTGGAGAACGTCGGGATCGCGATCGTGTCGATGGCGCACCTGGAGTCGTCCATCATCACGCTCTTGACCCTGAAGGAGGAGGGTGTCCCCGAGGTCTGGGCCAAGGCGTCCTCCCGCAAGCACGGGGAGCTCCTGAAGCGGATCGGCGCCGACCACATCGTCTACCCCGAGAGGTCGGCGGGGGAGCGCGTGGCACACACCGTCGCCGGCCACATGATCGACTACTTCGAGTTCGAGGACGGCTTCGCCATGGCCCGGACGCTGGCGCCTTCCTTCGCGTGGGGCCGTTCCCTGGCCGAGTCGGCGATCCGCACTCGCCACGACGTCACGGTCGTCGGCCTCAAGCGGCCCGGGGAGGACTTCATCTACGCCATGCCCGAGACCGTCGTCCTTGAGGGCGACCAATTGATCGTGTCCGGCAGCAAGCGCGACGTCGAACGGTTCGCCCGCATCAGTTGACGCAACCCCGAATGGGAATCTGGGAACGTCTGCCCCAACACGGTGCACCCACTACCACGAGAGCTCACACCCCCGGCTCGTAGGGCAGGCGTCCGGCCTTGACCGCCGCCACCAGCACGGCGTGGTCGGCCTCGGTCTGGTCGGCGTAGGCGCGGGCCCAGTGCACGAAGGCCTCGACGGCCGACTCCTTCTTGCCCAGGTACCCCGAGATGATCGACGCCCCCGACGTGCGCGCGTGCCCCTTGGCGAGCAGGTGGCCGACGATGCCGGAGTAGTCGACCAGCGCGCCCGGCGTCATCGCGTCGAGCGGGACGCCGCCCTTCATGTTGCGGTACTGGCGCACGTAGTACTGGTGCTCCCCGACCGTCGTGTACCCGAGGAGGGGGTCGGACACGGTCTGGAGCTGCTGCTGGTACTCGACCACCCGCTGGCCCTGGTGGGCGTGCCAGGCGGTCTCGCCGTGCACGAACGGGGCCAGCACCGAGCGCTGTGCCTGCTTCAGCTGCAGGAACAGCACGTCGTCGGGCCGCGAGCCGACCAGCAACGCCACCCACGCGCGCATGCCGACCGACCCCACGCCGACGACCTTGTGGGCGATGTCGACCAGCGAGTAGCCGCCGACGATGCGGCGCCACTGGGGGGTCAGCGTGGGCAGGTAGGCGTCCAGTCCGGCGGCGAGCGCCTCGTACTCGGCGTCGGAGGGGTGCGTGACGAGCGGCGGGTCGTCGACGATGCGCGCCGCGTCGGTGGAGCCGCCGGCCAACTTGGGCAGCTTGCGGTCGGACGTCCGCTTGCGGGCCGCCTTGGCCGCCCGGTGGATCTCGTCGCGCAGGCTCGACTCGGTCGCCGTCTCGTGGAGGGCGTTCACGTCGAGGTGGTTGTACGCGCGCCACAGCAGCGGCGTCTTGGACAGGAAGCTGACCTCGTCGCGGTACGCGGCCACGCACGCGCGGATCGCGTCGGCACACTGCCCCTCGGAGGTGCCGTTGTCGCGGCCCAGCACCCAGATGGACGCCGTGAGCCGGCGCAGGTCCCACTCCCAGGCGCCGGTGTGGGCCTCGTCGAAGTCGTTGAGGTCGATCACGAGCTGGCCCTCGGGCGAGCGGTAGAAGCCGATGTTGCCGATGTGGGCGTCCCCGCACGCCGTCGTCTGGACCCCCGTCGCCGGCAGGTGCGCCACGTCGTGTGCCATCAGGTTGGCGGTGCCGCGGAGGAAGCCGAAGGGGGACGCCGCCATGCGTGCGGTGCGGACGCCCAGCAGCCAGTCCAGCCGGCCCTCGTGCGAGCGCTCGATGATGTCCACGACGCCGGGGCGGTCGTCGGTGGGGGACCACGCGCCCAGCGCCTCGTGCGGGACGCCCGCGCGCAGCGACTTGCCGTGGTTGACCCGCTCGAGGCGGTCGGTCGCGGGGATGCGGAAGGAGGTGAAGGCGTCCGCGAAGTGCGTGTGCTGGCCCTCGGTGGTCATGCGCCCATCTTCGTGGGCGGGCCCTCGACGGACCAAACACGGGCTGTCGACGCACGGAAGGCGGGCTGTCTGCGCCGGGAACACGGGCTGTCGGCGCGGGGAGCACGGGCTGTCGGCGCGGGGAGCACGGGCTGTGGGCGCAGGTCGCGCGACGTCGAGAAGTTTAGTCCTTGAATAGTGGCTATGCTGTCGGGCGTGACGAACACTGCAACGACCTCGAACGGCAAGCTCACCTTCCTGCGCGTCGCGGCCCTCCTGGCCGCGATCGGCTCGATCATCTCCCCGCTCCTGGCCACCGGCCCCCTCAGCGGCACCGGCCCGCTGAACGCCCTGCACGGCATGGTCGGCAACATGAACTTCGTGTTCGCGATCCTCGCGGGCGTCGGCGGCGTCCTGTGGGGCCGCGCGAGCGGCAACAAGGGCCTGATGTTCCACGCGCTCTCCCTGCCCGTGCTGGCCGTCATCCAGATCGCCCTGGGCGAGATGCACCTCACGATGGTGCACATCGTCCTCGGCTTCGCCTACCTGCTGGCCGCCGTCGCGCTGTTCACGCTGGCGCTGCGCAAGCCCGGCACCGCCGCCTGACCGACCGCCGAACCACCCGAACCCGGGGCGTCCTCACCAGCGAGGACGCCCCGGGTTCGTCATACTGAACCCATGCCCCGTTCCGGACTCGCCCTGACCGTCGGTTTCGCCGCCGAAGCCGTTCGCGAGAGCGCACCCCTCGTCCACTGCGTGGCGCCCCGCGCCGCGACCTCGTTCGTCGCCGACGTGCTGCACGGCGCCGGCGCCCGCTCGGTCGTCACCGGCACGAGCCCCGACGCGCTCGCCGCGGCCCAGACTGCCGACGCCGTCATGCTCGACCTGGGCACCCTGGTCGCCGAGTGGTCCGACGCCGTGAACCCGGTCGTCGCCCAGCTCCGCTCGGCCGGGACGCCGTGGGTCCTGGACGCCACCCCCCTGGGTCGCGCCCCGCTCCGCGTCGACCGCGTCCGCGCCCTCCTCGGCCACCGGCCCACGGTCGTGCGCGCCTCCAGCTCCGAGCTCGACGGCGTCCGCCTCGACGCCGCCGAGGGCGCGCTGGCCCTGGGTGAGTCGGCCGAGCACGTCGTCCACAACGGCCGCGAGGTCGCCGTCCTGACCGGCTCGTCGATGCTGGCCCAGGTGGCCGGCGTCCGGGCCGCGGTGTCGGCGCTGATGGCCGCCTGCTCCGCCGTCACGGGCCCGCTCGAGGCCGCGCTGGCCGGTGCCGCCTGGCTCGCCCTGGCGTCCGAACGTGCCGAGGAGCACGGCCGCGGGCCGGCGTCCTTCCGGGTCGCCCTGATCGACGCGCTGTGGACCGTCCGCGGCGACGAGATCGCCGAGTACCTCGAGCTCTGAGCCGCGCTGCGCCTTTACCTGCCCGACGCCCCGCCCTAGGGTGGCGCCGTGGCAACCTCGCGACTCGAACCGCTGCTGTCCCAGAAGGTGTTCCGCGGGGCGTCGGGCGTCAACGCGCTGATCGCGCTCGCCCTCGGCGTCCTCGGCACCCTGTTGGGCGGCAACCCAGACCTGCGCGCCGTGCACGCGGTGCTGGCGATCGTCTTCCTGGGCACCTCGCTGGTGTCGGCGCTGTCGGGCATGCGCTACGGCAAGCAGTCCAACACCAAGGGCCTGGCGCTGCTGGGCTTCGTCGTCTTCGGCCTCGGCGTCGTGCAGTACGGCCTGGGCGAGATGGCGGTCACGTGGCCGCACATGCTGCTCGGCTTCCTGATCGTGCTGGCCGCGGGCATGCTCTTCGTCCGCTCGCTCTCCCAGCCGGTGGTCTACACGGGCCGGCGGGCGGCGTCCGTGTCCCGACCCGACGTCGACCCGCAGGGCTGATCTGGCACCCTTGGAGTCGTGCCGCCTTTCAACGTGTCCCGCGACCACTCCGGTGACGCCTGGTTCCGCCTCGGGAAGCTGGACGTCACCAGCACCGTTCTGGTCGTCCTCATCGGCGCCGTGGGCGTCGTCGCCTCGGCGTTCGCGCCCGTGCTGTACCAGGTCGGGCGGTTCGTGCCGGCCGAGGTCCTGCAGGGGCAGGTCTGGCGCGCGGTCACCTGGCCGTTCGTCGACGGCATCTCGCTGTGGAGCATCCTGACCCTCGTCCTGCTCTGGTACTTCGGCCGCGACCTGGAGAACCAGGTCGGCCGGCGGCCGATGATGTCGCTCTATGTCGCGCTGTGGGCGATCCTCACCGTCGTCGCCTTCGTCGTCGGGCTGGCCATGGGCGGCGGCGCGATGGCGGGCCTGCGCAGCATCCAGTTCATCGTCCTGCTGCTGTGGATCGCCGAGAACCCGCGGCGCCCGTTCTTCTTCGGCATCCCCGCCTGGATCGTCGGCGCGGTGCTCGTGGCCCTGCAGGTGCTCAGCTACATCGCCATCCGTGACCTGGCCGGCCTGGCCAGCCTCGTCGTGACCTTCTTCGTGGCCGCGGTCGTGGCCCGTCGCTTCGGCCTGCTGTCCGACCTGTTCTGGCTGCCCGGACGCCGCGGGTCCGCCCCGCGCATCCGCCAGGGTGGGGGCGTCCGCGCACCCCAGGCTGCTGCGCCCCGCACGCCCCGCGCCGCGCGCGCGGAGCAGAAGGCGGCCGCCCGGCAGGCGTCCGACCACGAACGCATGGACGCCCTGCTGGAGAAGATCTCCGAGCAGGGCATCCACAGCCTGACCCCCGCCGAGCGCAAGGAGCTCGAGGCGCTGCGCGAGCGGCGGCGCAAGGGGCGCTGACCTGACCCCAGGGTTGGGGTCGGAGGATCAGAGGAGGTTCTGCACGATGCTGGCACCCAGTACGCAGAACAGCAGGAACGACCACCCGCCGGTGAGGCGTCCGGCCTTCGTGTAGGGCTGCTCGATCGCGCCCGTCCGCGGCACCCCGAACAGCAGGAACAGCGGGATCGTCACGGGTGACAGCGGGCTCGAGATCGCCCAGAACCACGCCCAGCGGGTCGCGCGCAGGGTCTGGGGACCCGAGACGAGCAGGCCGAGGGTCAGCAGCGCGCCGAGCAGCGCGCCGAGCAGCCCGCCGATGCCGACCCACGCCGGGACCTTCCAGCCGTACAGCCACCACGTGGTGTTGCGGTAGTCCTGGATGTGGGTCACGTCGAGCGGCTGGCCGGCGTACTCCTGCAGGCGGTCCTCGATACGTCCCGTGATCGGGTAGGAGGGGCTCGTGGTGTTGATCACGACCTGACCGGCGGGCTCGTCACCGGGGATCTCCTGCCGGACGGTGGTGAACCGGGGCAGGAAGCCGTCGTGCCAGCGGATCTCGGCGCTCGCCGTGCCGGTGGCGTTCTCGGGGAGGGCGTTGGCGATGACCACCTGGGTGACCCGGCCGGCGTTGATCGCCCGGCCGAGCTCGTTGAAGTCGGCCGGACGGGTGCCGAAGGCCAGCATGCCGATGCCCACCGTGGCGCAGAGGGCGAGCAAGCCGTAGCGGAACCACGCCACGGACCGGGGGACGGTCCACCCTGTCGGGCGGGCGGTCGCTGTGGGGGCGGAGGAGGTGGTGCTCATGTCGTCGAGCATGGCCCCACGTTACGCCGCCGGGGATCGGCTCGCGGGTGGTTGCCGCTCAGCACCGGGGATGATTCGTGCGGGTGCGGTCTCAGTCCAGCTCGCGGCGCGCGGCCCCCTTGTCGGCCGACAGCGCCAGCGACGCGTAGATCTTCAGCGCGTTGCTGACCTGGCGCTTCCGGGCGACCGGACGCCAGCCGCGCTCGTCCTGCTCGGCGCGGCGGGTGGCCAGCTCCTCGTCGGACAGCTCGACGTCGATCGACCGCTCGGGGATGTTGATCGAGATGATGTCGCCGTCGCGGATCAGCCCGATCGGCCCACCGGACGCCGCCTCGGGGGAGATGTGCCCCAGCGACAGCCCGGACGAGCCGCCCGAGAAGCGGCCGTCGGTGATCAGCGCGCACTTGGGCCCCAGGCCGATGCCCTTGAGGTAGGAGGTCGGGTACAGCATCTCCTGCATGCCGGGGCCACCCTTCGGGCCCTCGTAGCGCACGACCACGACGTCGCCCTCGACGATCTTCCCGCCGAGGATCATCTCGACCGCCTCCTCCTGCGATTCGGCGACCTTCGCCGGGCCGGAGAACACCCACTGGTGCTCGGGGACGCCCGCGGTCTTCACGATCGCGCCGTCGGGGGCGATGTTGCCCTTCAGGACGCCCAGGCCGCCGTCGGCGGTGTAGGCGTGCTCGACCGAGCGGATGCAGCCGTTCTCGGCGTCGGTGTCGAGGTCCACCCAGCGCTTGGTGGAGGAGAACGCCTCGGTGGTGCGCACCCCGCCCGGCGCGGCGTACCAGAGCTCGAGTGCCTCGGCCGACACCTTGCCGCCGCGGATGTCCCACTCGTCCAGCCACGCCTGCAGGCTGGGGGAGTGCACGGCGTGCACGTTGGCGTCCAGCAGCCCGCCGCGGTGCAGCTCGCCGAGGATGGCCGGCATGCCGCCGGCCCGGTGCACGTCCTCCATGTAGTAGTCGGTCGTGTTCGGGGCGACCTTGCTCAGGCAGGGCGTGGCCCGGGAGAGGGCGTCGATGTCGTCCATGGTGAAGTCGACGCCGGCCTCGATCGCGGCGGCCAGGATGTGCAGCACGGTGTTGGTCGAACCGCCCATGGCGATGTCCAGGCGCATGGCGTTGCTGAACGCCTCGCGTGTCGCGATGTTGCGCGGCAGCACCGAGTCGTCGTCGCCCCCGTAGTAGCGGTTGGCCAGCTCGACCGCGAGGCGTCCGGCCCGCAGGAACAGGTCGCGGCGCGCGGACGCCGTGGCCAGCGTCGAGCCGTTGCCCGGCAGCGAGAGCCCGAGCGCCTCGGTGAGGCAGTTCATGGAGTTGGCGGTGAACATGCCCGAGCACGAGCCGCACGTCGGGCACGCGCTCTGCTCGATGGCGAGCAGCTGGTCGTCGGAGACGTTCTCGTCGACCGCCTTGTACATGGCGTCGATGAGGTCGTAGCGGTCCTGCTCGTCGGGTGCCCCGGAGACCACGCGGTCGCCGAGGATGCGCCCGGCCTCCATCGGGCCGCCCGACACGAACACGGTCGGGATGTTCAGCCGCAGCGCCGCCAGCAGCATGCCCGGGGTGATCTTGTCGCAGTTGCTGATGCAGACCAGCGCGTCGGCCTGGTGGGCGTTGACCATGTACTCGACCGCGTCGGCGATGACCTCGCGGCTGGGCAGGCTGTAGAGCATGCCCGAGTGGCCCATCGCGATGCCGTCGTCGACGGCGATGGTGTTGAACTCGCGGCCCACGCCGCCCGCCTCGGCCACGGCGCCGGCGACGAGCTGGCCCATGTCCTTGAGGTGCACGTGCCCCGGCACGAACTGCGTGAAGGAGTTCGCGATCGCCACGATCGGCTTGCCGAAGTCGCTGTCGGTCATGCCGGTCGCGCGCCACAGCGCGCGGGCGCCGGCCATGTTGCGGCCGTGGGTGGTCGTGCGGGAGCGGAGCTGAGGCATGGGTCCTCCTGGTGCGGCTTTCCCGCCCAGACTAGTGCTGGACGCCGCGGGCGTGGCCGGGCGTCCGCCCACCCGCCCCGCTCGGTCCTCCGCAGGAGGGTTCCGGGCGGATGTCGTCCTTTCGGATGAGGGCTTGGGCCCTTGTCGAGGAGGCCCGCTAGGGTCGGGCGCATGCTGTGGCCCACCCTCCTCGCCGTGGCGGCCACCGTGTACCTCGTCGTGCGGGTCGTGATGACCCTGAGGGCCCGGGACGCGCCGCGCGTGCGACCGATCCGACCGACCTACACGCCACCCCCGGAGCTGACGCCGGGCGTCGCGGCGAGGCTGCTGCGGGACGTCAACGACTCCGAGGGCGTCGTCGCGGAGGTGCTCGACCTGGCCGTGAAGGGCGCCTGGCAGCTGGGCGTCCGCGAGGTCGACGGGGCGGGGACGTGGGTCCTGCTCCGGCCCAGCCCCTACGGCCCGATCCTCGACCAGGTGCCCGAGGCGGTCTACCGCGGGGTCTTCAACCGGGCGGACATGACCGTGGCCCGCACCCTGGTCCCCAGCGACACCCGTGCCGCCCACGCCAAGGAGGCCCGCACCCGCGCCGAGGACCTCGTCGTGGCGAAGGGGTGGGTGCGTCGCCACCGCGGGCACCACCTCGTCCTCAACCTGGTCGGGCAGGCGCTGCTCGCAGGGTCGCTGGCGATCCCGATCGCGGCGGCGATGAACAAGGCCGGCAGCCTGGTCGACCCGGGTGGGCCGGAGGGCCTGCCGCTGATCATCTACGGCGGCTCGGTCGGCTTCTTCACCCAGTTCCTCGGCGTGAAGCCCTGGACCCTCACCCCCGAGGGTCGCCGTCTGGTCGACGAGGTCGAGGGGCTGCGCGCCTACATGACGCTGCCCGACGAGGAGCGCAGCCGCGTCCTCGACACCGACGCCGTCTCCCGCGTGAAGGCACACGAGCGCCTGCTGCCCTACGCCGCCCTGTTCGGGATCATGCCGGACTGGGTCGAGGTGCTCCGCGCCGACCACGCCCGCGCCGGGACGACCCCGGCGTGGGTCGAGGGTGGGGGGCAGGACGCCGCGGCCACGGCGTCCGTCTACGCCAGCCTGGCGGGGGTTGGGGGCCTCCGTAGGCTGGGTGCATGATCTGGGCCGCCCTCCTCGCCATCGCGACGGTCGTCGCCGTCGTCGCGCGCGTCGTGCTCGCCCGGCGCGAGCGGGACGCCATCGGCAACCAGACCGTCGCCGTCGCCTTCGCCCCGCCGCGCGTCGTCACGCCCGGCCTGTCCGCGGCCCTGCGCCGTGAGGTGTCGGGCTCGACGATCATCCCGGCCGAGATCCTCGACCTCGCGGTGCGCGGCGTCTGGCAGGTCGGGGTCGTCGGCGAGGGCCGCGACAAGGTGTGGTTCGTCCAGCGCGACGACATCCGCGAGCCGGAGCTGCCCGAGGTGCCGCTCGCGGTGTACCGAGCGATCTTCCCGTCCGGGTCGGGCCTGACCCGGGTCGAGCTGCGGCCCGACCCCGAGCGCACGCGCCTGCTGCGGCAGGCGATCCCCATCGCCCACGACACGGTCGTGCGACGCGGCTGGGTGCGCCACGGCGTCCCGGCGCCCTTCCTGTGGGCGGGGTGGGCCGGCATCGGGCTGGCCCTGCTCGGCTTCATCACGCTGGCCTGGGGGGCTCCCGCGGGGGCGGTCCCGCTGCTCGGGTTCACCGTCGTCGGCGGCATGGCGACGATGTTCATCAAGCCCAAGCCGTGGCGGCTGACCCCCGAGGGCCGGCGCATCAACGACGAGCTCGACGGGCTCAAGCTCTACATGACCATGGCCGAGGCCGACCGCCTCAAGGTGCTGCAGGCGCCCGACACGGCCGAGCGCGTGCCCGCCCTGGCCGGCCCCGACGGCACCGACAAGGGCGAGATCGCCAAGCTCCACGAGCGTCTGCTGCCGTACGCGGTGCTGTTCGGGATCCTGCCGCAGTGGTCGGAGGTCGTGAAGCACAGCTACGCCGAGGCCGAGTACGCGCCCGGCTGGCTCGCGCTCGACGTGGCGACCGACATCATCCTGTGGTCGACGTTCCTCAACATGGGCGGCTTCGACGCCCTGGGCGAACTCGGTGACTTCGGCAGCGACGTGGGGGACGCCACGGGCCTGGGCGAGCTGGGCTCCGGCGACGCCCCCGGTGACTTCGGGGACGGCGGCGGGGCCGACTTCGGCGGCGGCGGGGACTTCGGTGGGGGCGACTTCGGCGGCGGTGACTTCGGGGGCTTCGACTTCTGAAGCCGCGCCCGGGACCGGGTGCCAACTTCGGTGGCAACTACGGTGAATCCCCGGTGGGCCGCGCGGATCGCCGTTAGATTCGAGGCGTCCAACCACCTTTCCGGCGGCCCAGGGCCCCGGGGACGAAGGGAGCCAACGTGGGCGAATTCGTTGACCTCAAGGCCAAGCCGTACAACCTCTCCGACGAGGACGTCGCGTGGGTCGAAGACACCATCACCGGCATGTCGATCGAGGAGAAGATCGGCCAGCTGTTCATCAGCCACAACCGCAACCTCGACGTCGACGAGGCGCAGGAGAAGATCTCGAAGTACCACTACGGCGGCCAGCGCTACAAGGACGCCGGCTCCGCCGCGCGTGACGTGTTCGACTTCACCACCGGACTGCGCGAGGTCGCCAAGATCCCGATGCTCGTCGCGGCCAACTGCGACAACGGCGGCGACGGCGCCTGCGAGGAGGGCGTCTACGTGGCGTCCGGGGCCGCGTGCGAGGCGTCCGGTGACGAGAACGTGAGCTACGGCGCCGGGCTGGTCGCGGGCGAGACCTGTCGCGCCATCGGCGTGAACTGGAACTTCGATCCCTGCGTCGACATCCTCTACAACTGGCGCAACACGATCGTGAACACGCGCGCCTACGGCACCGACGCCGACACCGTCCTCAAGCACACGCGCGCCTACCTGCGCGGCATCACCGAGAACGGCCTGGCCACCTGCGTGAAGCACTTCCCCGGTGACGGCACCGAGGAGCGCGACCAGCACCTGATCCTGGGCGTCAACGAGCTCTCGGTCGAGGAGTGGGAGGAGTCCTTCGGCAAGGTCTACCGGACGCTGATCGACGACGGCCTGCACTCGATCATGGTCGGCCACATCGCGCTGCCGGAGTACTCCAAGAAGCTGCGGCCCGAGTTCACCGACGACGACATCATGCCGGCGACCCTGGCGCCCGAGCTGCTCACCGACCTGCTGAAGGGCCAGCTGGGCTGGAACGGCCTCACGATCACGGACGCCTCGCACATGATCGGCTTCGCTGCCGCCATGAAGCGCAAGGACGCCGTGCCAGGCTGCATCGCGGCCGGTTGCGACATGCTCCTGTTCTTCCGCGACGAGGACGAGGACTACGAGTCGATGATGGAGGGCTACCGCTCGGGCGTCATCACCGACGAGCGGTTGACCGACGCGCTGCGGCGCATCCTGGGCGTCAAGGCGTCCATCGGGCTGCACCGCGGCGAGCAGCAGCCGACCGAGGAGGGACTGGCGGTCGTGGGGTCGCAGAAGCACCTCGACATCGCCGCCGACGCGGCCGACAAGGCGATCACCCTGGTCAAGAACACCAAGGACCAACTGCCGATCCGCCCCGACACCCACCCGCGCATCGAGCTGCGCTACCTGAGCTCGAACGAGGCAGGCGCGATCTACGAGGGCGGCGGCGCGCTCGACATGATCAAGGAGGAGTTGGAGGCAGTCGGCTTCCAGGTCACCGTGGCGCGCGGCGATGAGCGCATCGGCGGCAAGGTGTCGGACTACGTGCGTGACTTCGACGCCACGTTCACCTTCTGCGACCAGCGCGGCTACGCGTCGGAGAACGCCTACCGCATCCGCTGGGCGAACCCGATGTCGGCCGACATCCCGTGGCAGGTCTGGGAGAAGCCGGTCGTGTTCATCGGCATGAACTGGACGACGCACCTCTACGACGTTCCGATGGTGAAGACCTTCATCAACTCCTACAAGAACACCCGCGAGGTGGTCCGCCAGACGATTCAGAAGATCATGGGCGAGTCGGAGTTCAAGGGCACGCCCAACGAGCTCGTCTGGTGCGGCGGACTCTGGGAGGCCAAGCGCTGACGCGCATTGCGCCGAGGGCTTGAGTTTTCAGCGCCGAGGGCTTGGGTTCCACCAGGGAACTCAAGCCCTCGACCCTTGAAACTCAAGCCCTCGGCGCTTGTGGTGCGGCCGCGGTCGCGATGGCGGTCACGTCGGGTGGTAGGTCCTTGCCGGTGCGCGGGGCGTCCAGATGCGGGTGGGTGCCGAGGGGCCAGTAGCGCGCGGGGCCGTCGAGCGGGCAGACCAGCAGGTCGGGCTCGCGGGCCCCGCCACGGTGCACCGTCAGCACCCGTGCTCGCACGTGCTCGATGTCGGCATCGAAGAGCGCGGACGCCTCGACGGCCCGGGTCGTCCGCCCGTCGAGCGCGATGTGCCACGAGTTCACGGACAGGTCGGGCCACGGGTGCTCGGTGTTGGGCGGGAGCAGTTGCGCGACATCGGACGACATCGCGACGACCTCGTCCCCCAAGACGGCGTGGTCGGCGGAGAGCGCCGAGGCCACGGCGTCCACGATGCCGAGGGTGGTGGCTTCGAGGAACGGCTGCCCGGTGGGGCTCGGCAGCGGCAGGTCGCGGGGCAGCCATACGTCCGCGAGCAGGTCATCGTCCTGGTCGAACCGGATCTGGGTGATCGTCACGCGCGCCTGGTCGCCGTCGGGCTGGATAAGGATCTGCGGATCGGCGTGCCCGCGCCGGACGGGCACGGTGATGCCGGTCGCCGGGTCGAACCAGGCGTGGATGGTCCGGAAGCTCGAGGTTTCCACGACGGCGACCGAGATTAATCCTGCCGCGAGCAGTTGGCCGGATGCACCGGGGACCATCGGCCACGGGGTGAACTGGGTTGACACCGCTTCTGCGTGGGGGTGGGTCCTCACGGGGCCAATATCCATCCAGTGCGGCGAACAGGCTTCATGGTGCAATCTCCGAGCTGGGGGGGCTCGTAAGGTAGCTGAATTGGAGGACGCAGTCAAGGGTCGAGTAGGGATGAAAAGATGACGGCATGGCAGACCTGCAGACACTCGCCGCCACCCTCTCTGGTCCCGACCGGCCCGGCATCACGCACGCCCTCATGAGCGCCGTCGCCGGGCTGGGGACCGAGGTGCTCGACCTCGAGCAGGTCGTCGTGCGCGGCCAAGTGACGATCGCGCTGTTGCTGGGCTCGCTGCCTGATGATCTCGACCGGCTCGAGGACCGCCTCGCCGGCACCGCCGCCCGCCTGGGCTACCGGCTCACCATCGAGGAGGGCCTGGGCGACAACCCGCCCCGGCCGCGCCGCGTGGTCGTGACCATCCTCGGACGCCCCCTCAGGGCCACCCACCTCGCTGCAGTCGGGCGGGTGGTCAGCGAGCACGGCGGGAACATCGACCGCGTCCGACGTCTCTCGCGCACCCCGATGACGACGCTGGAGTTCATGGTGTCGAACGCCGAGGTCGCTGCCCTGCGCCCGGCACTGGCCGCGACCGCCGCCGAGACCGGGTTCGACGTGTCGGTGTCGCCGGCCGGTCTGGCCCGTCAGGGTCGGCGGTTGGTGGTCATGGACGTCGACTCCACCCTGATCCGCGATGAGGTGATCGAACTGCTCGCCCGCCACGCCGGGCGGGAGGCCGAGGTGGCCGCAGTCACCGAGCGGGCCATGCGTGGGGAACTCGACTTCGCCGAGTCGCTCCACGCCCGCGTGGCGACCCTGTCCGGGTTGCCGGTGTCGGTGTTCGACGACGTGATCGAGGCGGTGCGTCTTACCCCCGGCGCCCGCACCCTTGTCGCCACGCTGCAGGACCTCGGCTTCGCCGTCGCCTTGGTGTCGGGTGGTTTCGTCGAGGTCGTGAAGCCGCTGGCGAAGTCGCTCGGCATCAAGCACGTCGCCGCGAACCGCTTGGAGGTGAGCGACGGCGTCCTGACCGGAAAGGTGAAGGGCGAGGTCGTCGACCGGGCGATGAAGGCCACCATGCTGAAGAAGTTCGCCGCCGCCGAGGGCTTGCCCCTGTCGCGCACGGTCGCGGTGGGCGACGGCGCCAACGACCTCGACATGCTCGCCGCCGCCGGGCTGGGCATCGCGTTCAACGCCAAGCCGGCGGTGCGGGCCTCGGCCGACACGGCGCTGAACTTCCCCTACCTGGACGCCGTGCTCTACCTGCTCGGCTTCAGCCGCGAAGAGGTCGAGGACGCCGCGGCCAACCGCCCGCCGCGCCCCTGACGGGCCGTCAGAGGGCCACGCACCGGAACATCGCCCAAGCGCCGGCGATCGAACCCGCCAACACCCCCAAGTAGAGCAGCACCCCGAACCAGGTGAACCCGGTGTCGACCAGCACCGTGACGAAGGCCGCCCCGATGAGCACGGCCGGGATGGCCAGGACCAGCAACAGCCCGAGAGGTCCCCAACGCAGGAACCCCACGCTGGTGAGCAACACGGTGAGGATCACGGGCGTCAGGTACCACAGCGCGAACACCCAGGAGCCGTTCCACAGGCCGTCGTGCGTGCCCATGATGTTCGACGTCTCCAGCGCGAACACGTGGATCCCACCCGTGCCCAGCGCCCGCAGCTCGAGCAGACCGGCGGCCAGCGACACCACGTGCAACGCCGCCTGCAGCAACACGCTCGCAGCGGTCGTCACGGCGAAGACGACCCCGCGGTCGTGGCCCAGCCCGGCGGCGTAGCGCGCGCCCCAGACCCACAGAACCGGGATCGCCGCGAAGCCCGCCAGCAGCAGGATCCCCGAGGGCAGCGTGCTCCAACGGCCGAACGTATCGACGTGCCCGCCGTCGTAGGGGTTGCGGCCGGCCAGCGAGACCCACGCCACCCCGGCGGCCACCAACCAGACGGCCAGCGGCCACAGCAACCGCCAGGCCAACGGCCCGGCGACGGCGGCGAGGACCGCGGGCACCTGACTCCAGCGTGAACGGGTCGGGACGGGGAGTTCGAGAACAGCAGACATGGCTACTCCTTCGATGCCAGCGGCAGCACGCCCGCGAGCGCCTGCAGCGTGAGGGGGTGGGTGCGTCCGGCGAATCCCGCAGGCACGTCGGACGCGGCGACGATCGCGCTCCCGCGACCGCCCAGGCGCTCGAGCTCGCCCAGGCGGGGCAGGGCTTCGAGCACGGCAGGATCCGCCTCGACGCGGACCCAGCGGGTCAGGAGTTCGTCGACGTCGGCGTCGGTGACGAGCCGGCCGGCGTCCAGCACGAGCACGCGCTCGAAGAGCGGCGCGGTCTCGTCGATCAGGTGGGTCGAGATCACCCACGTGCGCGGGCGGAGCGCCTGTTCCTCGATGATCGCCCGCGTGAGCAGGTCGCGGGAGGGGGCGTCCAACCCCGTTTGCGGCTCGTCGAGCAGGGTGAGTGGCGCACGGCTCGCCAACGCGAGGGACGCCTGCGCTGCGGTCTGCTTCCCCGCGCTGAGGCGCCGGGGGTGGGCGGACGGGTGGATGCCGAACCCCTCCAGCAGGGCGAGCGCGCGGGTGCGGTCGAAGTGGGGCCGCGCTCGTCCCAGCCCGGCGATGAGGGACGCCAGCGTGCGGTCCCCAGCCCCCGGCCAACCTGCGCCGGCGAGGTGGACCAACCCCGGCGTCCGGCCGAGGTCGGCGAGGGGGACGCGGTGGACGTGGGCGTCGCCGGTGAACCGGGGTTCGCGCCCGGCCAGGACCCGCAGCAGGGTGGTCTTGCCGGCGCCGTTGCGGCCGACGAGCCCGACGATGCTGGCGGCGGGGATGATCGCGTGGAGGTCGGCCAGCGCGGCGACGTCGCGGCCCGGGGACCGGTAGGTGACCGAGAGTCCGGTGAGGGCGATGGCGGGGCTGTCAGCCATGGTGGGCCTCCTGGATCAGGGCGATGACGTCGGCGTCGGTGAGCCCGAGGCGGCGGGCCTCGGCGAGCGCGGGGGCGAGGAAGCGGGCGGCGAAGTCGGTGCGGCGGCGTCCGAGCAGGGCGTCGCGGGCGCCGGTGGCCACGAACATGCCGATGCCGCGCTTCTTGTACAGGACGCCCCCGGCGACCAGCTCGTTGATGCCCTTCAGCGCAGTGGCCGGGTTGATGCGGTGGAACGCGGCGATCTCGTTGGTCGAGGGGGCCTGGTCCTCCTCGGCGAGGAGGCCGTCGACGATGTCGTTCTCGATCGCGCGGGCGATCTGCAGGAACAGCGGCAGCTCCACGCCATCGGCCTGCCCGATGGGTGCATTAGTGGAGTAACTAACCATGCAACCAGTGTGCGCCCGGCGTCAGGGAGAAGTCAAGCCCTCGACACAGGCAAGGCAGGCTGTCGGCGGCAGGAAGGCGGGCTGTCGGCGCAGTCACCGCGGCGGTCAGGCGGCGGCGGTGCGGCCGACGCGCCACCAGGGGAACAGGGCGACCAGCAGCATGCAGCCGGTGAGGAAGAAGGCCCAGCCGAAGCCGAAGACGTCGGCGATCAGTCCGGCGAGCAGGGTGCCGGCGATGGAACCCAGGTCGGTCGACATCGAGAACGTCGACAGGGCCTGGCCGCCGTTGCGGTCGGCCCCGATGATGTCGGCGAGCATGGCCTGCGACGCCGGCTGGATCATCGACGCCCCCACGCCGGTCAGGACCGACAACCCCAGGAACACCGGCAGCGACTCAGACCAGCCGAACACCAGCGTGGTCACGCCCGTCACGAGCAACCCGACCATCAGCACCGGACGCCGGCCCAGCGCGTCCACCATCCGCCCGGTGAACTGCTGCGCGATCACGTTGCCGACGGCCATCAGGGTCAGCGCGATGCCGGCCATGGGCGCGCCGATCGTGGGCACGTGCGCGGCCAGCAGCGGCACCAGCGCGATCCGCACCCCGAAGGTGGCCCAGCCGTTCGCGAACCCCGACACCAGCAGAGCCCGGTAGTGGGGCAGCGCCATGGCCTCGGCGAGCTTCATGCGGGGGCGGGCGTCCTCGACGGCGGCGTCGCGGGGCGCCTCGCGCAGGAACAGCAGCACCACCAGCAGCGCGAGCACGACCGTGCCGCCGTAGATCGCGAAGGCGACGCGGTAGCCCAGCACGGCCAGGAAGGTGCCCAGGATCGGCCCGATGATGTTGCCCAGCAGGAACGCCGACCCGTACAGCGCCGACGTGCGGCCGCGCGCGGTCGGCGGCGCCAGCCGCACGATCAGGCCCATCGACGAGACGGTGAACGTCACCGAACCGATGCCGCCCAGGCCGCGCCACAGCAGCAGGTCCCAGTAGCCGACGGCGACCGCGCACAGGAACGAGCTCGCCGCCACCACGGCCAGGCCCGCGATGTACATCCAGCGCTCGCCGAACCGCGAGATCAGGACGCCGGCCCCCGGCGCGAACACCATCCGGGTGAGCGCGAACACCGTCACGATCGCGGACGCCGCGGCCACCCCCACGTCGAAGCTCGCCGCGTACTGGGGCAGGATCGGCGCGATGATGCCGAAGCCGAGGGCGATCACGAACGCGGCGACGACCAGGACCCAGATCTCCCGGGGGACCGGCACGCGGGCGGGGGCCTGGCTCATGCGGCCTTGACCACCTCGGTGGGCACCCGGGGCCGCAGGCGCCCGGTGCTGCGGAGCACCCAGAGCACCACGTTGACCGAGCACATCAGCCCGATGACGGTGGCGCAGATCAGCACGGAGAGGTCGCCGACGGCCCACGCCCAGACCCAACCCCACAGCACCACGAGATCCACCCGTGCAGCTTACGGCCACGGTAGCGTGGCGGCATGACCACCCTCGTGCTCACCGTCATCGGTGATGACCGTTCCGGCATCGTCAACACGCTCGCCGAGGTCGTGGCGTCCCACGACGGCAACTGGGAGCGCAGCTCGATGTCCGAGCTGGCCGGCGCCTTCGCGGGCATCGTCGTCGTCACGCTCCCCGAGGGCCGGGCCGCCGACTTCACCGCGGCCGTCCAGGCGCTGCCCGACCTCACGATCGTCGTGCACGACGTGGACGCCGCGGAGGCCGAGGAGCCCGACTCCCGCATCACCGTCGAACTGCTCGGCAACGACCGGCCCGGGCTCGTCCGCGAGCTCACCGCCGTGTTCGCCGAGCACGGCCTGTCGATCGAGGAGATCGAGACCGGCTCCTACGAGGCCCCCATGGCCGGCGGACGCCTGTTCGAGGCGCTGCTCGTGGTCCCGGTCCCGAAGGGCACCGACGCGGACGCCCTCCGCGCCGACCTCGAGAAGCTCGCCATGGAGCTGATGGTGGACATCACCGTGGGCGACCTCGGCGACGAGAACTGAGCGCATGGCGTCCGAGGTCGACCAGGTCTTCGACTCCCGGGCCGGTTTGCCCGCCGCCATCGGCGTCTCACTGAGTGCCTTCTTCCTGTTCGGGCTGATGTGGACGCCCGTCGGTCTGGCCGTGCTGGTGGCGTCCATCGCCTACGCGTGGGTGGTGAGCAAGCCGCTGGCGCAGGACCTGATCCTGATCGGCATCGGCCTGTGCGCCGTCGCGACCACCTCGGTGAAGGCCGACATCAGCTGGCCGCGCTTCTTCGCGATCGGGTTCGCCCTCGCCGCGGCTGTCGCGCTGCCCTTCCTCATGGACCGCTTCGTCTACCAGCGCGAGGTGATCCGGTTCCCGTGGCGGGGCGGACGGAAGTGGACCAACCTGCAGAAGTTCTACCTGTTCCTGGTGCCGTTCCTCGCCTGGCTGATCCTGCCGTTCTACTTCATCACCTCGGGCGCCTACGAGAACTGGCCCGCCATCCACGAGCCCAGCGAGTACGCGCGCTTCTTCGTCGGCGTCAACGCCGTCGGCACGTGGGACGAGCTGTTCTTCATCTGCACCTGCTTCGTGCTGCTGCGCCGGCACTTCCCGATGTGGCAGGCCAACTTGCTGCAGGCGGTGATCTTCGTCTCGTTCCTGTGGGAGCTCGGCTACCAGCGCTGGGGGCCGCTCCTGACGTTCCCGTTCGCGCTGCTGCAGGGCTACATCTTCACCAAGACGCGGTCGCTCACCTACGTCGTGATCGTGCACCTGCTGTTCGACGCGATCGTGTTCCTCGCGATCGTGCACGCGCACGACCGCTCGTTCTTCCCGTTCTTCCTCTACTGAGGGCGCGGGCTCAGCGCAGCAGGCCCGCCAGGAACGCCGCGTCCTTGGAGTAGTTCTCGGCGTCCAGCAGCAGCTTGTCGTTCTTGCGCGCCAGGCCGTGGCTGTGGGTGAAGGACGCCAGGTCCTCCAGGCGCTCGACGATCACCTCGAGCAGCTGGGGCACCGTGGCGTCGGAGCCGTAGGCGCGCAGCGCCAGTTCCAGGCGCGCGGAGAGGTCGATCGGCAGGTCGGGTGCGTCGGGGTTGGAGGGCCGCATCAGGGGGACCATCCGGTAGCAGAGGTAGCCGAGGTCCCACAGGCGCGGGCCGGGGGCCGCGAAGTCCCAGTCGATGACGCCGACGAGCTCGTGGTCGCGGAACACCATGTTGTAGGGCGCGAAGTCGTTGTGGCAGATCACCTCGGCGGGCTTGCGGGGGGCCGAGCGCCAGTGCGGGTCAGGGTCGGTGTACCCGACGGTCGCGTCGTGCAGCTGCCGCAGCCACTTCGCCGCGCGCTTGAGGGCCGCGTCGTCGTAGACCCACTCGGGCAGCGGGTAGGTCGGCACCTTGCCCTTGAGGTAGGTGAGGGCCTCGCGGCCGTCCTTCGTCCACCCCTGCGGCTCGGGCACCCACTCCAGGCCCTGCTCGGACAGGTGGGCCAGCAGCCGCTGGATGGTCGGCGTCCACGGGCCGGCCTCGCGGAGCACCTGGTCGCCGAGGCGGGCCACTTCGGTCATGTGACCGCCCTCGAGCGGCTTCTCCGGCTTGACCATGCGGCCAGCCTAACAATTACGGGTCGGGGACGCCGACGCATGCGGCAGGTGTGCGGCCGCGCTCGTCGACCGCACGGAGCAGCCACGTGATGTCCTGCCGCGCCATCAGGAAGCACGCCGGCGAAGCGCCGGCCACCTCGGTCACCACCGTGTCGACCGGCAACCCGCTCGAGGTGCCGTCGGGCCAGGGCTTCGGGACCACCGCCTGCCCGCCGCCGCTGATGTCGATGATGTCGCACCGGATCGTGACCACCGCGGGCCCAGGGGTGAGGGGGCGGTAGGTCTCCTGCATCTGGTACTCCTGCCCGTTCGCCACGACGACCGGGAACCAGTCGGCCTGGACGTGCACGCCCAGCTCGACCAGCGGCTTCGGGCAGCCGTCGGGCACCGGGGGCAGCACCAGTTCGGGGTACTCCTCCGGCGGGTAGAACGACTCCTCGGGCAGCGGGACGGCCTCGACCGACGGCCCACCCGGCACGCCGGCACCGGCCGGCACCGGCGGGCGCAGCAGGTGCGGGACGATCGTGGCGAGCAGGGTCAGCACCACGATCACGGACCCCACGAGCAGGGCCACGCGGCGCGTCCGGGCGCGCTCCTCGGCGGGCCCGGGGGCTCCGGGGGGAGGTCCCGACGGCGACGACATGGCCGCAGCCTGCCACACCCGGAGCATGACGAACCTCCACCCGTCGTCTCATCTGTTCCTCATGGGCCCTATCTACGATGGATCGCATGAGAGTGGGCGAGCTGGTCGGCGGGCGCTACCGACTCGGCGCCCCGCTGGGACGCGGGGCGATGGGGCAGGTGTTCCGCGCGACCGACGAGAGGCTGCGGCGCGAGGTCGCGGTCAAGGCCGTCGACCTCACGAGCACCACCGACCGGTCCGTGGCCGAGCGCTTCCACCGCGAGGCCATCGCCACCGCCCAGCTCAACCACCCCAACATCGTCACGATCTTCGACTCCGGCAGCGACGGCCAGACGGCCTGGCTCGTCATGGAGCTGCTGTCCGGACGCCCGGTCTCCCAGGTCCTGCGCGAGGAGGGCCCGATGTCGGAGACCCGCGCCATCGCGGTGGCCCGGGAGGTCGCGCAGGCGCTGGTCGCGACCCACGCCATCGGCGTGGTGCACCGCGACATCAAGCCGGCCAACATCATGGTCAGCGGCCCCACCGTCACCCTCCTCGACTTCGGCATCGCGCAGGTCACCCTCGACGCCGAGCAGCACCTCACCGCCCCGGCGACCACCCTCGGCACTGCGGCCTACATGTCGCCCGAACAGGCGCAGGGGCGCCGGGCCACCGCGGCGTCCGACGTCTATGCCCTCGGTGGAGTGCTGGTCGCCATGCTGACCGGGCAGCCGCCCTACCCGGGCGACAACGCGATCCAGGTCGCCGGCCGCCACATCAGCGAGCCGCCGGTCTCGGTGCGCTCGCGCCGGCCCACCGTCTCGGCGACGCTCGACGACCTCGTGCTGCGCATGATGGCCAAGGACCCCCTCGCGCGGCCCACCGCCGCCATCGTCGCCCAGGCCCTGACGCACCTGGCCGACAACCCCGGTGCCGCCCGCACCGAGGCGATCCTCCCCGCCGCCGCGGCCGCGGTCGTCGCGCCCCCGGCGACCGCCATCCTCCCCGCGGTCACCGCCGACCTGCCGCCCGCCACCACCCCGATGCCGGGCGTCACGGCCCGCCTGCCCGTGTCCCCGGCCGAACCCCCCGCCTCCGCCGCGCGGCTCAGCACGCGGCCCGACGTGCAGGGCTCGCGGCGCCCGGTGGACGCCGCGCGCTTCCGCACCGCGGCCATATGGCTGGGCGTGATCGCCGCGGCGATCCTGGTCTTCATGGTGTCCTGGGCGATCGGCTCGTCGGTGTTCCGGGCCGCCCCGGCGGCGTCCGTCTCGCCCGTGACCACCCCCGTGGACACGGCGCCGGACGAACCCGCCACCCCGGCGACCGGGCCGACGCGCCCAGGCCCCGGCCTGCCATCGATCAACCTCCCGTCCCCCGAGGACGTCGCCCGCGAGGCCGCCCTGCGCGCCGGCATCGCGGGCGTGGACGCCGCCCTCGCGACCCTGCCCACCGACACCCCCGACGGCGAGCGCACGTCTGCTGCGTTGAAGAAGGCGTGGGCGGCCGCGAGCGAGGACCTGCTCGCCGACAAGAAGCCGCGGCAGGCCCTGGAGAAGTTCCGCGACCAGGTCGACAAGCAGCGCGACGACGGCAACCTGCGGCTGTGGGAGGCCGAGGCGGTCAAGCTGGCCCTCAGCGCGGTCGAGGCGCTCGTCCCGGCGGCCTGACGGGGCCTTGTCGCCCCCACTAGGTTGGGGCGCATGACGAACCCGCTGCTCGAACGCTCGCACCTGCCCTACCAGCTGCCCGACTTCGCGGCGCTGACCCCCGAGCACTACCGCGAGGCCTTCGAGACCGGCACCGCGCAGCAGCTCGCGGCGCTGGACGCCCTCGCCACCGACCCCGAGCCGGCCACCGTCGAGAACGTCCTCCACGTCTGGGACACCTCCGGCGACCTGCTCGCCCGCACCTCGATGGTGTTCTACGCGGTGAAGGCCGCCGACACCACGCCCGAGCTCGACGCCCTCTACGAGGAGCTCGCCCCCCGCCTGGCACAGCACAACGACGCCATCTGGCTCGACCGCCGCCTCTTCGACCGCTTCACCGAGCTCGCCACGCGCGCCCAGGCCGGCGAGGTCGCCCTCGACGCCGAGGACGCCTGGCTGCTCGAGGACACCATCCGCCGCTTCACCCGCGCCGGCGTCGCCCTCGACGAGGAGGGGCAGGCCCGGCTCCGGGAGCTGAACACCCGCCTGGCCGAGCTGCAGGCGTCCTTCGTCAAGGCCAACCGCGAGGCCCGCGTGGCCGGCAAGGTCGTGGTCACAGACCGCGCCGAGCTCGACGGCCTGACCGACGCCGAGGTCGAGGCGCTGGCCACCGGCGACGGCGAGTGGACCATCGAGCTGGTCAACACCACCCAGCAGCCGATCCTGACCCGGCTCCACGACCGGGGCCTGCGCCGACGCGTGTTCGAGGCGTCCGTCGCCCGCGGGCTGGGCGGCGAGAACGACACCCGCCAGACCATCGTCGACATCGCCCGCGCCCGCGCCGAGCGCGCGAACCTGCTCGGCCACGAGCACCACGCCGCACTGTCGGCCGAGTCGGGCTGCGCGAAGACCACCGAGGCCGTCAACAACCTCATGGGCCCGCTCGGCCGGGCGGCCCTCAAGCAGGCCGAGACGGACGCCGCGGCCTTCGCCGAGCGGTTCGCCCAGCTGGGCTAGGGCGAGGACTTCGCCGCCTGGGACTGGGAGTACGTGGCCGAGATCGTCCGCACCGAGACGTTCGCGTTCTCCGACGCCGACGTCGAGCCGCACCTCGACGTCGCCAAGGTGCTCGACGCGACCTACGCCGCCGCGCACGACCTGTACGGCATCACCTTCACCCGCCGCGAGGACCTCGTCGGGCACACCGCCGAGGCGGACGTGTACGAGATCCACAACGCCGACGGCTCGCCGCTGGGGCTGTTCCTGATGGACTTCTGGGCGCGCCCCACCAAGGACGGCGGCGCCTGGATGACCTCGATCGTGCGGCAGAACCACCTCACCAAGCAGCTGCCCGTGGTCACCAACAACTGCAACTACACCAAGGGCAGCTCGGCGATCAGCTGGGACGGCGTGATCACGATGTTCCACGAGTTCGGCCACGCGCTGCACGCGCTGTTCGCCGACTCGAAGTACCCCTCGCGGTCGGGCACGGCCACGCCGCGGGACTTCGTCGAGTTCCCCAGCCAGGTCAACGAGCACTGGGCCTGGCAGCCCGACCGCGTGCTGCCGGCCGAGCTGCTCGACAAGCTCAAGGACGCCCGGTCGTTCAACCAGGGCTTCGGCTCCCTCGAGATCATGGCCGCCACCCTGCTCGACCAGGCGTGGCACCAGACCCCGCTGGACGCCCTGCCCCGCTCGGGCGACGAGGTCGAGGACTTCGAGCGCCGCGCGCTGGAGTTCTGGGGCGTCGCCTCCGACCTCGTGCCCCCGCGCTACCGCTCGACCTACTTCAGCCACATCTTCGGCGGCGGCTACGCGGCCGGGTACTACGGCTACAAGTGGGCCGAGGTCATGGACGCCGACGCCGTGGCCTGGTTCGAGGAGAACGGCGGCGGCACCCGCGAGAACGGCGACCACTTCCGGCGCACGCTGCTGGCGCCCGGCGGGTCGGTGGACGCGCTGGACACCTACCGCAGCTTCCGAGGACGCGACCCCCACGTCGAGCCGCTGCTGGAGCGGCTCGGCCTGGAGATCTAGGGGCCGTCGGGCAGCGCGAGCGGCCGGACGGGGAGGCGGTTCATCAGGTCGACCGCGTCCAGCCGCTCGCCCTCCTCGGTCATGCCCGCGCCGGCGATGAGCACCATGATCGTCCAGCCGGTCAGCGACCAGTCCTGGCCGTCGGTGGTCGTGTAGGTGGTGTTCTGGCCGGCGAGGTGCTCGAGCGCCTCGCGGGCGTGGAGCGCGTTGAACGCCCAGCCCAGGTGCTTGAGGTCCGAACCCGGGCGGGCGGTGAGGCCGTAGGCGTGCATGGCGGCCTGGTAGAGCGGGACGTACCGCTCCATGACGTGCGCCCGGTACTGGCCCATCGCGTTGCGGACCGGGGGGTAGTCCGGCCACAGCGCCTGCAGGGCCTCGGCGACGCGGATGACCTTGGTGCTGTCGGCGTAGGTGAACGCCTCGTAGGCGAACGTGCGGACGAACTCGCCCAGCGTGCCCGTCGAGGCCTTGATGGCGTTCGCCAGCAGGCGGTCGTACTTGGGTTCGAAGCGGGCGGGCCGCATGGCGTAGTTGATGACGTCGTTGTACCAGTCGGTCGCCAGCGGCCAGCGGCGCAGCATCTGGTGCTGGCTCATCTCCAGCACGGACTCGACGAAGGGTTGGTGCCCCAGCGAGCTGGACAGGATGCGCGGCACCGAGTCGCGCCCGTCCCGGCCGGGCGGGGCGTCGTCGATCAGCCGGTCGGCCAGGTGGTTCGCGGCCCGCGCCAGCATGTACTGGGTGACCGGGTTCAGGGGGCCGTTCGCCCCGCTGCGCGACGAGATCGACGTCAGGACGCCGTCCAGGTCCTCGATCATGATGTGCCCACGCAGGCGGAGGGGACCTCCGCCACGGTCCTGCACCCAGACGGCCGCCTCCTCGCCGGGGGTGCCCTCGATCAGCCGTTCCACAAGTCCATGTTGCCGTACTTTCACACTTTCGGGGACGCCCAGTCCCCCCTGACCCGGGGGAGACCTCCCCCGAGGGCGTCCGGGAAGGGCCGGGGCGGGCCGGCGTCAGCACTCGATGACGTTCACCGCGAGACCGCCGAGGGCGGTCTCCTTGTACTTCGCCTTCATGTCGGCGCCCGTGTCGCGCATGGTCTTGATCACGCTGTCGAGGCTGACGATGTGCGTCCCGTCGCCGCGCAGGGCGGTGCGTGCGGCGGCCACGGCCTTGACCGACGCGATCGCGTTCCGCTCGATGCACGGCACCTGGACGAGCCCGCCGACGGGGTCGCAGGTGAGCCCGAGGTTGTGCTCCATCCCGATCTCGGCGGCGTTCTCGACCTGCTCCGGCGTCCCGCCCAGCACGGCGGCCAGGCCGGCCGCCGCCATCGAGCAGGCCGAACCGACCTCGCCCTGGCAGCCCACCTCGGCCCCCGAGATGGACGCCGTGTTCTTGAAGATCATCCCGATCGCGCCCGCGGTGAGCAGGAACTTCACCACGCCCGCCTTGTTCGCGCCCGGCACGAAGTCCCAGTAGTAGTGCAGCACCGCCGGGATGATGCCGGCCGCCCCGTTGGTGGGGGCGGTCACGACCCGGCCGCCGGCAGCGTTCTCCTCGTTGACGGCCAGGGCGTAGAAGGTGATCCAGTCCATGCCGCGCAGCGGGTCCTCCGAGGCACCCTCGGTGACCAGCTTGGTGTGCAGGGCGGGCGCCCGCCGCAGGACGCGCAGGCCGCCGGGGAGGCGTCCCTCGGTCTCGGCGCCGTGGGCCACGCACTCCTGCATGACCGCCCAGATCTCGAGCAGGCCGTGCTCGACCTGCTCCTTGGTGCGGCCCATGGCGACCTCGTTCTCCAGCGCGATGCTGGCGATGGAGAGTCCGGTGTGCTCGCTGATCTCCATCAGCTCGGCCGCGGTGTGGAACTTGTAGGGGATCGCGGGCCCCGCCTCGGGCACGACGGGGTCGGAGGCGTCGGCGTCCCCCCGTACGACGAAGCCGCCGCCGATCGAGTAGTAGGTCGCCTCGTGGACGACCTCGCCGGCGGCGTCGCGCGCGGTGAGGACCATGCCGTTGGGGTGGGTCGGCAGTTCGACCGAGCCGTCGAGGACGAGGTCGGCGGCCGGGTCGAACGCGATGGTGTGGCGGCCGCCGAGGGTGAGTTCGTGGGCGTCCCAGGCGCCGCGGACCTTGCCGGCCACCGCCCGCGGGTCGACCGACTCGGGCCGCTCGCCCAGCAGGCCGAGGATGACCGCGTTGTCGGTGCCGTGGCCACGGCCGGTGGCGCCCAGCGAGCCGTAGAGGTCGCAGTGCACGCGGGCCACGTCCCCCAGCCGGTCGCCGACCTCGTCGAGGAACATCGCCGCAGCACGCATCGGCCCCACCGTGTGGGACGACGAGGGCCCGATCCCGATGGAGAACAGGTCGAACACGCTCAGAGCCATGGTGGCGACAGTACTGGGCCGCCTCCACCCGGGGCACCCCCTCGGGGTCAAACCCCTAGACCGCTGGTCGGAGGCCGAACCGAACGGCCGACCGATGTGGAATGTCGCTGCCCGCGGGCAGGCTGGAGCCATGATCTTCCTCGCTCACACCGCCGTCCTGCTCGTCGCCCTCGTCTTCATCGCCATGACCTTCACGCCGATCTTCGCCGACGCCTGAGTCACCCCGCGCAGTAGGTGTAGCGGTGGTGCTCGGCGTACCCGAGCTTCCGGTACAGGGCCACCGCACCCTTGTTGGCCACCTCCACCTGCAGCGCGACCCGGCTCGCCCCCGCCGCCGCACCCCGCGCCGTCAGCGCCTCGGTGGTGAGGGCCCCCAGACCCCCGCGCCGGTGACCCGGCGCCACCTCGATCGCACTCAGCACCACCCAGCCCTCCACCGGCGCGGCCCGACCGCACGCCACCGGTTCACCGTCGACCCGGACCGTCAGGTACCACGCCGGCGCCGCCGCCAGGATCGCCCGCCCGTGCTCGGGCAGCGACCCGCCCCGCACCAGCGACACCCAGTCGTCGCCCGGGGCGTCGTCCCACTCCAGTTCCAGCCCGGACGCCGCGGGCCCCGGCCGGTCCGCCGGCCCGGCGCCCACGTCCCGGGTCATCACCCACGTCCACGGACCGGCGGCCCAACCGAGCGCCGCGCAGGCGGCCAGCAGGGCCTCGCCCGCGGCGTCCGAACCGCTGAGGGGGAGCGGGACGTGCACCCTCGGCGGCAAGCCCCGCGCCGCGTACCAGGCGGCGACCCGGTCGAGGGCCTCCTCCCGGGATAGTCCCGGGTCGCCCACCGCGAGCGCCGAGTTGGCCCGGCCGGTCCAGCCGTGGCCGGCGCGCAGCAGCCATTCGCCGAGGTGATCCTGCTCGAGGCCGGGCCACGTACGCGCCAGCAGCCGTTCGAGGGTGTCGATGCCGTGCATGGGTGCATGCTGCCACCGCTGGGCGCCCGCTGTTGAACTGAAGCCAGAAGCGATCCGGCGCACCCGTCGCGGACGAGGCGGGCGCTGGCTAGCGTGGAGGTGACCGGGGGCAGCGACGCCGCCCGGACCGACCACGGGGGGACCTCATGAGTGATGTGCGCAGGACCGTGATCCTGGGCGCGGCGGGCCGCGACTTCCACAACTTCAACGTGCTGTACCGCGACGACGCGACCCGCGAGGTGGTGGCGTTCACCGCCACCCAGATCCCCGACATCGCCGGGCGCCGCTACCCGGCCGAGCTGGCCGGCGAGCGGTACCCGGGCGGCATCCCGATCGTGGACGAGGCCGACCTCGAGGACCTGATCGCCCGCGAGAACGTCGACGAGTGCGTGTTCTCCTACTCCGACATCGCGCACGCCGACGTCATGCACCTCGCCAGCCGCTGTATCGCCGCCGGCGCCGACTTCGTGCTGCCCGGCGGGGCGCCGTCCATGATCGCCTCGACCAAGCCGGTCATCAGCGTCTGCGCGGTGCGCACCGGCGTGGGCAAGTCGCAGACCTCGCGCTACCTGGTGAGGATCCTGCAGGAGCTGGGCAAGAAGGTCGTCTCGGTGCGGCACCCGATGCCCTACGGAGACCTCGCCAAGCAGGCCGTGCAGCGCTTCGCGTCGTACGCCGACCTCGACGCGCACGAGTGCACCATCGAGGAGCGCGAGGAGTACGAGCCGCACATCGACGCCGGCTTCGTCATCTACGCGGGCGTCGACTACGAGGCGATCCTGCGCCGGGCCGAGGAGGAGGCCGACGTCATCATGTGGGACGGCGGCAACAACGACCTGCCGTTCTACCGCCCCGACCTGCACATCGTGCTCGCCGACCCGCTGCGCCCCGGCGACGAGGCCGGCTACCACCCCGGCGAGGCGAACGTGCGCATGGCCGACCTGGTCATCATCAACAAGTGCGACGTGGCGTCGGAGGACGCGATCGCCCAGGTCGAGGCGTCCGTGCTCGGGCTGAACCCCGACGCGACCGTGATCCGCTGCGACTCGCCCGTCACCGTCGAGGACCCCGAGCTGGTCCGCGGCAAGCGCGCCCTCGTGATCGAGGACGGACCCACGCTCACCCACGGGTCGATGTCGTTCGGCGCGGGCGTGGTCGGGGCGAAGGCGGCCGGGGTCGCCGAGATCGTGGACCCGAGCCCGTACGCCGTGGCGTCGCTGGCGGCGACCTACGCGAAGTACCCCAACGCCCGCGGGATCCTGCCCGCGATGGGCTACGGCGACGCGCAGATCCGCGACCTGGAGGCGACCATCGACGCGGCCGACGCCGACGTGGTCGTCTCGGGCACGCCCATCGACCTCACCCGCGTGCTGTCGGTGAACAAGCCCATGACCCGGGCGCGCTACGAGCTGCGCGAGCAGCAGCCGGGCGTGTTGGCCGAGGCGGTTCGCAAGGCGATCGGCGGGTAGCGCTCAGCGGCGCAGCCGGACGCCCTTGGGCGTCTGGTGGAACCCCGCCGCCAGCAGCGCGTGCACGAACGGGTGGTCGGCGCCGAGTGAGGCGGCGCCGTCGACCTTCTCGACCGTGAGCGCGGCGACCCGGCCGCCGTGGATGAGGCCGGCGAGTGCCTCGGCGGTCCGGCGCAGCTGGTCGGGGTTGGTCGACCACGTGAGGGCCGTGCGCCCGCCGCGCTCGAGCCAGGCGACGAGCTGCCCGTCGTCGAGGACCACCAGCGCCCCCGCCTTCCGGCTCGGCCGGTGGTCGCCCGAGCCGGGCCAGGGCAGGGCCGCGCCGAACGGGTTCGCCGGGTCGGACGCCGCGAGCACCAGCGCGCCCCCTGCCGCGCCCCGACCGACGCCGCGGAGCCGGTCGATCGCGCCGGTGGTGGCGAACTGGGCCGCACCCAGACCCTCGACGAAGTAGCCGCGCCGGAGGCGTCCGGCGTCCTCGGCGGCGGAGTACACCTTGTAGACCCCCGCGAAGCCGCCCTCGATGCCCTCCGATTGCACCGCTCCGCGCGTGACCACCCCGTACCGGTCGAGCAGCAGTTCCGCCGTGAGCACCACCCGCTCGCCGGCGGCCCGCCCGTCGCCGACGGCCTGTGTTCCGGCCGCCCAAAGCCCGGGTTCCACCAGCGACCAGCGCCCGCCCACCGAGGGCGGGGCCGCGGCGCGGGGCAGCCGCAGCCGGGGGCGTCCGTACCGGGTGCGGGGAGCGGCGGCGCGGGCGCGGTGGGTGCTCGACCCGCCGCCGAGCCGCGCGCGCACCGGGGCGAGCGTGTCGTTGGTGACCAAGCCCTTCCAGACCAGCGACCACAGGGCATCGGACGCCGCCATCCCGCCCGGGTCGCCCACCGCGTCGGCCAGCGGGCCGAAGAAGGACGCCCCGCCGGCGGCGAGCGCGTCGACCAGGCCGCGCTCGAGGTCGCCCTCGGGCTCGGCGAGGACCGTGCCCAGCGGCCCGAGGTCGGTCGGCCACAGGGTGACCCAGCCGTCGGCGGCCGCCAGACCGCCCTGCCCGCGCCAGCCGACCTCGCCGGCGGCGCACAGCTCGTCGAGCATCGCCGGCGCGTAGTCGCGCACGCGCGCGGGCAGGATCAGGGTCTCGACCGCGGACGCGGGCAAGGCGACCCCGGCCAACTGCTCGACCACCCGCAGCACGCCGTCGACGCCGCGGTAGCCCCCGCCGACGCCCTGCCAGGCAGGGAGGAAGCGGGCGTAGTCCTCGGCGGGGACCGGCTCGACCTCGGCGCGCAGCGCCGCCACCGAGCGGCGCCGGATCAGGCGCAGCACCCCCGGGTCGACGAACTCCCGGTCGCTGGCACTGCGGGCACCCTGCCCGAAGTTGATCATGGTGGGGGTGAACTCGCCCTCCACGAGGCGTCCGTCGGCCACCAGCCGCCGCAGGCCCTGGACCGCGTGGGCCAGCGCCCAGCCGAACCGGACCGCGATCTCGTCGGCCGTGAACGGCAGGTGCGTGCGCGCGTAGCGCACCAGCAGGTCGCCGATCGGGTCGGGAACCGGGTCGGTGAAGGCCGCCGGCAGCCCCGGGGGCAGGGCCACGCCGAGGGCGTCGCGGAGGCGTCCGGCGTCCTCGGCAGCCGCCCAGCGACCCTCGTCGCCGGGCAGCCCGGCGGGCACCACCCGGCGCGCGGACTCCAGGTCGGCGAGCCAGCCCGGCACGGCGTCGGGGTCGGCCGATCGGGCCGCCAGCTCGGCCGTCGACAGCGGGCCGAGCACGCGCAGCAGGTCGGTGAGCTCGTCGGGGTCGCGCGCGCGGCGTCCGTCGGCGAGGTGCTGCAGCTCGGCGTACGTGCGGGACAGCGCGTCGGGGTCGAGCAGGTCGCGCAGGCTCAGGCCGTCGGACGTGCCGAGCAGCTCGGCGAGCAGGTCAGGGTCGAGCGACAGCGCGGCCGCGCGACGCTCGGCCAGCGGGGAGTCCCCCTCGTAGAGGAACTGGGCCACGTACCCGAACAGCAACGACTGCGCGAACGGGCTCGGGCGCCCGGTGGTGACCTCGACGACCTGCACCCGCCGGTCGCGGATGCGCCCCATCAGGTCGACCAGGGCGGGCAGGTCGAAGACGTCCTGCAGGCACTCGCGCACGGCCTCGAGCACGATCGGGAACGCCGGGTAGTTCGACGCCACCTCCAGCAGGGCTGCCGACCTTTGCCGCTGCTGCCACAAGGCCTGCCGGTGGCCGGGGCGCCGGTTGGGCAGCAGCAGCGCGCGGCCCGCGCACTCCCGGAACCGCGACGCGAACAGCGCCGAGCCGCCCACCAGCTCGGTGACGAGCGCGGTCACCTCCTCGGGGTCGAGGACGATGTGCTCCATGAGGTCGGGCGGCGCGGACGGGGCGCCCCACGCGTCGGCGTCGCCGGGGTCGGCGGTCGGGTCGGCGTAGCCCATGTCGGGCAGCCGCAGCACGATGCCGTCGTCGGCGTGCATCGCCTGCACGTCGACCCCATAGCGCTCGCGCAGCCGGGCGGCGATGGCCAGCGACCACGGCGCGTGCACCCGCGCACCCCACGGCGAGTGGATCACGATGCGCCAGTCGCCCAGCTCGTCGGTGAACCGCTCGACCACGATCGTGCGGTCGGTGGGTACCTGACCGGTCTGCTCGCGCTGCTCGGCCACGTACGTGAGCAGGTTGGACGCCGCGAGCTCGTCGAGCCCCGAGGCGACCAGCCGTTCGGCCGCACCCACGGCGTCCGAGGTGGACAGCTCGCGCACGAACGAACCGAGCGCCTCGCCCAGCTCGGCGGGGCGCCCGATGGTGTCGCCCTTCCAGAACGGCAGGCGGCCCGGCTGCCCCGGCGCGGGCGAGACGAGGACCTGATCGTGGGTGATGTCCTCGATGCGCCAGGTGCTGGTGCCCAGCGTGATGACGTCGCCGACGCGCGACTCGTAGACCATCTCCTCGTCGAGCTCGCCGACGCGGCGGCCGGGACCGTCGCCGGCGATGAACACGCCGAACAGCCCCCGGTCGGGGATGGTGCCGCCGTTGGTGACCGCGATGCGTTGTGCGCCGCGACGGCCGGTGAGGGTGTCCGTGACGCGGTCCCAGACGAGGCGGGGGCGCAGCTCGGCGAACTCCTCGGCCGGGTAGCGGCCGGCCAGCATGTCGAGCACCGCGTCGAGGACGCCGCGGGTCAGGGTCGCGAACGGGGCGGCCCTCCGCACGAGCTCGAGGAGGTCGGGGACGGACCACTCGTCGAGGGCCACCATCGCCACGACCTGCTGGGCGAGCACGTCGAGCGGGTTCGCCGGCACGTGCAGCTGCTCGATCGCCCCGGCGCGCATGCGGTCGACGATCACGCTCGTGGCGACGAGGTCGCCGCGGTACTTCGGGAAGAACACCCCCCGGCTGACTGCCCCGACCTGGTGGCCGGCGCGACCCACGCGTTGCAGGCCTGAGGCCACCGACGGGGGCGCCTCCACCTGGACGACGAGGTCGACCGCGCCCATGTCGATGCCCAGCTCGAGGCTGGAGGTGGCGACCACGGCGGGCAGGTGGCCTGCCTTGAGCGCCTCCTCGGTCTGCTTGCGCTGGTCGTGGGACACCGAGCCGTGGTGGGCCCGGGCAATCACCGGCACCGCTCCCGCGGACGCCCCGGCCTGGCCCATCACCTGCGCGGGCGCCTGCGCCGAGGGCTTGGGTTTCGCCTGCCCAAGGCTTGGGTTCTGGGTGCCCAGGGCTTGGGTCTCGGCGCGTTCGGCGGCGATCTCGTTCAGCCGGCCGGTGAGCCGCTCGGCCAGCCGGCGCGAGTTGGCGAAGACCAGCGTCGACCGGTGGGCTTCGACCAGGTCGACGATGCGTTCCTCCACGTGCGGCCAGATCGACGGCACCTGGCGCGGCCCGTCCTTGTCCTCGGGGGGCGGGGCGGCCAGCGAGGCCATGTCCTCGACCGGGACGACGACCCGCAGGTCCCACTGCTTCTCCGACGGCGGCTGCACCACCGACACCGGATGTCCCCCGGCCAGGAACCGCGCCACCTCCTCGATCGGGCGTACGGTCGCCGACAGCCCGATGCGCTGCGCGGGGGTGGGCAGGAGGGCGTCGAGGCGTTCGAGGGTGAGCGCGAGGTGGGCGCCGCGCTTGGTGCCAGCGACCGCGTGCACCTCGTCGATGATCACGGTCTCGACGCCGCGCAGCGCCTCGCGCGCCTGCGAGGTGAGCAGCAGGTACAGCGACTCGGGCGTGGTGATGAGGATGTCGTCGGGGTTGCGGGCGAACCGGCGGCGCTGGTCGGCCGGAGTGTCGCCCGAGCGGACGCCCACGGTCACCTCGGGCCGCGGCAGCCCCAGCCGATCGGCCGCGTGCCCGATGCCGACCAAGGGCGAGCGGAGGTTGCGCTCGACGTCGACCGCCAGCGCCTTCAGCGGCGAGATGTAGACGACGCGCGTGCCGGGCGGCCGCTCGGCCTCACCTCCCTGCCCCCGGGACAGCCGGTCGATCGCCCACAGGAACGCCGCCAGGGTCTTGCCCGAGCCGGTCGGGGCGACGACCAGCGTGTGCTCGCCGGCGCTGATGGCCGACCACGCCCCGGCCTGGGCGGCCGTGGGCGCGGTGAAGCTGCTGGAGAACCACGCCCGCGTGGCGGGCGAGAAGCGCTCCAGGACGTCGGCGCCGGGCTCGGTCGTCATGGTGGGGCCACTGTGCCACGCCGAACTGACGGTTTCTCTCCACAGGATCGGCGTCGTGGCCCCCGGCTGAGCGGTGCGATGGGGGGCGCCTTGCGATCCCGTGGAGGAAAACCGTCAGAAGCCGGCGGTGTCCGGGTTCGAGCCGACGCGGTTGCCGGCGTCGAGGCCGTCGATGCGGGCCATCGTGTCGGCGTCGAGTTCGAAGTCGAACACGGCGAAGTTCTCCTCGATGCGGGCCGGGGTCACCGACTTGGGCAGCACGATCAGGCCGTGCTGGAGGTGCCAGCGGATGATCACCTGCGCCACGGACCTGCCGAACGACGCGGCGATGTCCGCGAGCTCGCCGTTGCCGAGGTCGGCGCCGGAGCCGAGCGGGCTCCACGACTCGACCTTGATGCCCTTCTCCTCGCACAGCGTGCGCAGCGGGACCTGCGTGAACGTCGGGTGCACCTCGACCTGGTTGACCACGGGCACCTCGCCCGAGATCGCGTCGAGGTGGTGGGCGTGGAAGTTGCTCACGCCGATGCTGGTGGCCAGGCCCTCGGCCTTGAACTCCTGCAGGGCGTCCCAAGCCTCGATGTAGGCGTCGCCGTACTTGACGGTCGACGGCCAGTGGATGAGGTAGAGGTCCACGTGGTCGAGGCCGAGCTTCTCGAGGCTGGTCTCGATGGCGCGGCGGGCGTCGGCCTTCTGGTGGGCGTCGTTCCACAGCTTGGTGGTGACGTAGAGGTCCTCGCGGGCGACGCCGCCCTGCGCGATGGCACGGCCCACGCCCGCCTCGTTGCCGTAGATGGCGGCGGTGTCGATGTGCCGGTAGCCGGTCTCGAGCGCGTGCAGGACGGCGGGCGTGACGTCGGCGTCGGGCACCTGCCACGTGCCGAAGGCGAGCTGCGGGATCGTCGTGCCGTCGTGGAGCGTGATCTCGGGGACCAGGGTCATCCTGCTTCCTCTTCTCTCGTGAAGGAATTCATCATGCCGCGCAGCAGACCGTGCGCGTCGGGGTCGGACGCCGTGGGCCCGGCCAGCCAGCCGGGCGCGAACGGGGGCTGGGCGCGGCCGGACACGTGGCCCGCAGCCTCCTGCGGGTGGTGCTCGGCGTACCCGGGCTCGCGCGGGGGGATCGGCCCGGGGGCGGAAGGAGGGGTCCAGCCCGGGAGCGGGTGCTGGCAGTGGGGGCACGCGGGCGCGGGCACCGGGGGGTCGGGGTCGGTCACCAGCGGCGTCCGTTCGCCTTGACGCACGCGGCGAGCAGGGCCTCGGCGGCGGGGCTGAGCTCGGGCTGCGGGTAGCCGGGACAGCGACGCAGCTCGGCGACCGTGGCCATGAGCAGCGCGCACCGGGCGGGGTGGTCGAGGCCGGGCCAGGGCTGGCCCTCCGTGGGCGTGCGCCCACCGGCCGCCGCATAGCCGCCGACGAAGGCGAACCAGCTGGCGTCATCGAGCAGGCCTGTGCCCCAGAGTGCGGCCGGGCCGGCGAGGTCCCAGGCCGGGTCGCCGAGCCCGAGCGTGTGGGCTCCGGTGAGCAGCCAGGTCTCGGTGCCGGGGAGGCGGCCGAGCCGGCCGAGGTCGAAGGTGCCGTGCACGACGGCCACCCGGGTGGGTACGGGCCAGGACTGCAGCAGGTGCAGCCCCAGTTCGCGCAGGATGTCGGTGGAACCGCCCGGGTGGAGCGCGTCGGCCTCGGCGACGGCGGCCTCGAACTGAAGGCGTCCGCCGTGCTCGGGAAGGTCGTCGGGGACCGCCACCGCGTGCAGGCGGGCCAGGAGCGCGCCGGCCTCGTGCCAGGGCGCGGGCTGGTCCTCGGGCAGGGGGTCGGTGACGGGGGAGAGCGTGATGAGGCGGCCGTCGGGCGCCGGCACGGGGGTGGCGCTCAGCGGGGGAGCGTAGAGGTGCCGGATCGGGTCGGTGGACGCCGCGGCGAGCCGTGCGGCGAGGTCGGCGGCGACGGTGCCGGCGGGGTGCTTGCTGACGAGGACGTCGTCGACCACCTGCTGGCGCATGACCTCCACCCTAGGGCGTCGGCCGCTGTCAGGCGCCTGTTCGGGAGGAGCGCTGTCCACAGGATTGTGCACAGCTGGGGAAAACTACATGCGTGTGATTTACCACTTGTAGTGGAAGTACCCCTGGGGGTATATTCGAATCACCGAAAACTCGCACCCGAGGAGCCTCGATGAGGAGAATCGTCATCCTGGGTGGCGGTACCGCCGGCACGATGGTCGCCAACAAGCTGCGTGCCACCGAAACGCCCTCCGCCCTGCAGATCACCGTCGTCGACCGCGACGACGAGCACCACTACCAGCCGGGGTACCTGTTCATCCCGTTCGGCACCTACACCCGCGACCAGGTGGTGAAGCCGCGGCGCCGGTTCCTGCGCCCGGGAATCGACCTCGTCCTGGCCGAGATCGAGAAGGTGGACGCCGACGCCAAGGCCGTCCACCTCGCCGGCGAGCGCACGCTGGAGTACGACACGCTGATCATCGCGACCGGCGTCCAGCCGCGCCCCGACCAGACGCCGGGGGCCGACGGCCCGGGCGTCCACCACTTCTACGACCTCGAGGCGTCGCTGCGCCTGAAGGAGGCGCTGCGGGAGTTCCCGGGCGGGCGCCTGGTGGTCCACATCACCGAGATGCCGATCAAGTGCCCGGTCGCGCCGCTGGAGTTCACGTTCCTGGCCGACGCGTGGTTCCGCGAGCGCGGCACCCGGCGCAAGGTCGAGATCGTCTACGTCACCCCGCTGGACGGCGCGTTCACCAAGCCCGTGGCGTCCCGCGAACTGGGCGGCATGTTCGGCAAGCGCGACATCCACATGGAGACCGACTTCGCCGTCGAGAGCGTCGACACCGAGAACCAGGAGCTGGTCTCCTACGACGAGCGGCGCATCCCGTACGACCTGCTGGTGTCGATCCCGCTGAACATGGGCCCCGACTACATCGCGCGCTCGGGCCTCGGCGACGAGATGAACCTCGTGCCGTGCAACCAGCAGACCATGCAGAGCCTCGCGCACCCCGACGTCTTCGTCCTGGGCGACGGCGGCACGCTGCAGACGTCGAAGGCGGGCTCGGTGGCCCACTTCGCGGTCGACATCTTCATGGAGAACTGGCCGCACTACCTCGCCGGCGAGCCCCTGACGCACTCGTTCGACGGGCACGCGAACTGCTTCATCGAGACGGGCCACGGCAAGGGACTGCTGCTCGACTTCAACTACAAGACCCAGCCGTACACGGGGTCGTTCCCGTTGCCGGGCGTGGGGCCGATGGCGCTGCTGAAGGAGAACCGCGCCAACCACCTCGCGAAGCTCGCCTTCCGGGGCATCTACTGGGAGTTCCTGCTCAAGGGTCGCCCGCTGCCGTTCACCACCGACATGTACCTCATGGGCAAGAACGTCGAGGACGAGGCGTCCGGCACCTCCACCCCCGACCTCATCAAGGGCCTGGTCGGCCTGCGCCGTTCGCACTGAGACAAGGAGTACAACCATGCCCACCTGCCGCATCGGAGGGCGTCCGATCGACGTCAACGACGAGGGCTTCCTCACGGTCTACGACCAATGGGACGAGGAGCTCGCCCCCGTCCTGGCCGGATACGCCGGCATCGACGAGCTGACCGACGAGCACTGGAAGGTGCTCCGCTTCCTGCGCGAGGACTACCCCGCCCGCAAGGAGACCGCCACCCTGCGCCGCGTCACGGCCGTCGGTGGCTTCGACATGAAGGAGCTGTTCCGGCTGTTCCCCGGGAAGCCCGCCAAGAAGATGAGCTACATCGCCGGGCTGCCCAAGCCCAAGGGCTGTGTCTAGGAGACCACCGTGACCGAGATCCTCGAAACCCCGATCATCCCCGACTTCGGGGACAACAGGCCCGCCCAGGGCGCCACCCGCACCAAGGGGCGCGACGGCGACAGGACCGAGTGCCCGGTCGACGAGCCCCAGGAGCAGGCCGCGCCCGCGGCGTCCGGCTACAGCGGACCGCGCAAGATCTGCTTCATCGCCTCCAAGGGCAACCTCGACATGGCCTACCCGGCCCTGATCATGGCCAACGCCGCCCTCGGCGAGGGCATCGAAACCCACATCTTCTTCACGTTCTGGGGCTTCGACCTCGTCACGGAACGGACGATGGACGACCTGAAGTTCACCATGGTGGGCAACACGGCGATGCACCTGCCCCAGGCGCCCGGGATGTCGATGCCGCAGGTCATGGGCCTGCTCCCCGGCATGACGGGCATGGCCACGAAGATGATGAAGAAGCAGATGGACGACCTCGACATCCCGGGTGTCCGCGAGTTCCTCGACATCATCGTCGCCTCGGGGGGGCACCTGTGGGGCTGCAAGCTGACGTTCGACATGAACGGACTGGCCCGCACCGACCTCTACGATGGTGTCGAGGACGTCATCAGCGCGGCCGATTTCATCGAGCTGAGCGAGGGCGCCCAGGTCATATTCGTGTGAGTCCTCGGATCGGAGCGTCGGATGTCGCAGACCGTGCTGGGCATCCTGGCCATCGTGGCCGGGGCCGTGTTCTGCTTCCGCGGCTACCTGGCGCTCCGTTCCGTGATCGGCGTCTGGGGAGCGTTCGTCGGCTTCGGCCTGGGCGCCGCCCTCGTCGCTTTGCTCACCGGGGAACCGCCCCTGGCCGGGCTGCTCGGCTGGGCGGGGGCCATCGTGGGCGCCCTGCTGCTGGGCGGGTTGGCGTACACCTTCTACGCGGTGGCGGTCATCCTCACCATGGGGTCGGTCGGGTACGCGCTGGGCAGCGGCGCCGCGGCCCTGTTCACGGCCACGCCGTGGGTGGTCGTCGTGGCCGGCCTCGTCGGGGCGGCGATCCTGGTGGTCATCGCCCTGGCCGCCAACATGCCGGCGCTCCTGTTGATCCTGGTGGCGGCGGTCGGCGGGGCCTCGGCGATCGTGGCCGGCATCGCCCTGCTGATGGGCGTGCTGCCGTTGTCGGGCGCCGAACCGGACACCCTGGCCCAGGCCCTCTCCGAGCACTGGTGGCTGAACGTGGCCTACCTCGTCCTGCTGGTCGTCGGCATCGTGACCCAACTCCGGCACCGGTCCACCGCCGACCTGCGCGCCAGCTACCGGTGAGCGCAGCACGGAGGGTCACCCGGCGATGACGACGATCGACGACCTGCGCCTGTACGTGCGCCACGACGAGGGCGAGGGCCCCGTCATCGTGCTGCTGCACGGCATCAACAGCAACGCGGCTTGCTGGCGGACCGTGATCGACACCATCGGCCCTGAGTACCGGGTCATCGCGCCCGACCTGCTGGGGTTCGGTGAGTCGCCCAAGCCCGACATCGAGTACACGGCCGACCAGCACACGGCCGTGCTGGACGCCACGCTGCGCGACCTCGGCGTCACCGAGCGGTTCGTCCTGGTCGGCTACTCGATGGGCGGCAACGTCGCGATCCGGTACGCCGCCACGCACCCCGACCGACTGCGCCGGCTGTTCCTGTTGGCGGCACCCTTCTACCCGCCGCCGGAGGTGTACTCGCGGGCGTCGTTCGGCTGGCACTACGTCCAGGCGAGCTTCTACCAGTGGCTGTGGCGCTTCATCGGCCGGCAGAAGGAGCGGGACACGCTCCTGTTCGGGGCGGCGTCCGGGCCGCTGCAGGCACAGATGGGCGGGTTCCTCAAGACCGACGACGTCTCGGCGCACTGGGATCGCATGCGGCGCAACCTCGACAACACCATCGCCCGGGCCACGTTCGTCGACGACCTGCCGCGGCTGACCATGCCGACGGTGTTCGCGCTGGGCGTCCGCGACCCGATCGTCCGCCCCGACCAGACCCTGGCGCTCAAGCGCATCAAGCCCGCCCTCGAGATCCGCCGCATCGTCGGGCTCACGGCTGACCACATGCTCCTCGACAAGGCGCCCGACACGGTGGCCCGCGAGATCCTCGCCGACGAGGTGCGCCGCCTGCACGTGCGCTTCCACGAGGGTTCGGGCGACCCGGTCGTGCTGCTGCCCGGCCTCGAGGACGGACGCCCCTGGCTGCCCGTCGCCAAGCGTCTCGCCGGGCGGCGCGAGGTCGTCGTGCTGGACGCCCTGGGCTTCGGCGATTCGCCCCGCCCGTTGTCGGGGCACTACACCCTCGAGGACCACGCCGCGGCCGTCCTGGCCACCGTCTCCGGGCTGTTCGGCGCCACCCCGGTCACGCTCGTGGGCCAAGGGTTCGGCGGCAGCGTCGCGCTGGCCTGCGCGGCGTCCGCCCCGGCCCACGTGCGCGAGGTCGTGGCGTTCTCTCCGGCGCTGGTGGATCCGCGGACGGCGGGGGCCGACCAGCGCGCCGACCCGGCCGTCGCCCGGCTGCTCGCGGCCCGGGAGACCTACGCCGACCTGGCCCGCGACGAGCGCGCCCAGCGCCGGTCGAGCGAGCGGCTCGAGGCCGAGGTCGTGCCGGCGTTGCGCGGCATGGACGCCGTGCTGACGACGGACGCCGAGGCACTCCTCGCCCGCCAGACCGGCCCCGTCACGCTGGTCCTGCCGGCGGCGGACGCCATCACCCCCCGGGATTGGCTCCTCGAGCGTGCCCACGCGGAGCCGGGGGCGACCATCGTCGAGGTCGACGGCGCCGAGCGCTTCCCCTACCGGGCCCCGGACGCTGCCGCGGCGATCGTCCTGGGCGAGCCCGTCCCCGCGGCCCCGACCGAACGGGACGTCGCGCCGATCGCCCCCTCGGACGGGACGATCGGCCTGGCCCGCCGCCTGCTCGGCGGCGCGAACGCGCAGCTGGTGCGCCACGGCGTCCTGGCCCTGGTCGGCGGGCTCTTGCTCCTGCTGCTGCCGGTGACCCTCCCGGTGCGGGTGGTCGTGTGGGGCTTCGCGGTGTGGCTGCTCATCGAGGCCATCCAGACGATCGTGGGGGCCGTCGGCCTGCGGCGCGGGGGCGCCGGGTGGCTGGCCTGGCTGCTGATCGGCGCGGTGAGCCTGCTTTTCGCCGGCCTGCTGGTCGTGCAGGACGCCCTCGCCGTCGGCGTGCTGACCTGGGCGTTGGCGGGCTGGGCGCTGGTACGCGGGGCGTCCGCGCTGTTCGCCGCGTGGAAGGCGCCGCGCGTGCCGGGGCATCGCGCCTGGCTCGTCGCCGAGGGGATCCTCGCCCTCGCCGTCGGCGTCCTGCTGCCGACCGTGCCGGGGTTCGGCGCTCGGCTACTGCGCTGGGTGCTGGGGGCTTACCTGACGGCGTCCGGAGTGGCGACGCTGGCGATCGCCTGGTCGGTGCACCGCGCCACGGTGCGCCGGGTGCGAACCTACCTGGACGACACCTGACCGCCGCGCCCCGGGTGGGCGGTACCCCGCGACACCCGGATGGCGTCGCGCCTGCTCTCCACGCCGAGCTCGGCACGCCCTCGCGCAACGGTTCGGCGAGCCGGGGAGCCACCCTCCGCGGGTGATGCCCCCGGGGCCCGATGGTGGAAAAGTCATGCGGCACGGCTGGTACGGCCGCGCCACCGGCTCGGCCGGTTCGTGTCGTCGTTGGTGTCGTCGGAGGAACGCCTCATGCCCCAGAACATCCCCCTTGCCGTCGCGCTGATGGTGGTCTCTTCCCTGCTCATCGCGATCGCGGCCACCGTGCAGCACAGTGAGGTGGGCCAACAGGGCGGGTCCGGTGCGAAGACGGAGCTCAGCGGCGACCAGTTCCGGTCGCTCATCCGCTCGCCGCGCTGGTGGTTGGGCCTGGCCGCGAACGGCGCCGGCGCCCTCGTCGCCATCGGAGCCCTCATGCTGGCCCCGGTCACGATCACCCAGCCGCTGGCCGTGTTGGCCGTGCCGTGGACGGTGCTGCTGACGAGCCGGCTGAGCCGGCAGCCGGTCTCGCCGGTCACCTGGCGTGCCGTGGCGATCACCATCGCCGGGACCGTCGGTTTCGCGTTGCTGGCCATCTGGCAGGGGCCCGACCGCGAGGAGTTCGTCGAGACCGGACTCATCGCCGGCACCATCATCGGGTATGCGGTGGCGGCAGGCATCGCCCTGCTGGGGCGCTTCGGCCCCACCCGCCTGCGCAGCCTGGCCTGGGCGTCCGCCGGCGCGGCCATCTTCGGGTTCGAGGCCGGCGTCGTCAAGGCGCTCGGGGAGTACGTGGGCCGGGGGGAGTGGCGCGGGTCGGTGGTCTTCTGGGTTCTCGCCGCCCTGGTCCTCATCGGCGCCCTCATCGGCACCGCGTTCGTCCAGCAGGGCTACGCCACCGGCGCAGCGGAGTCGGTCGTCGGGGCCGTGAACGTCGTCGGGCCACTCGCCTCGGTCGTCTTCGGCGTCGCGGTGCTCGGCGAGGGCGTCAACTACACCGCCCTCGGCGTGGCCCTCATGCTGGTCAGCGCGGCTGTGTCCATGAGCGGCGTCGCCCTGCTCTCCCGCCACACGAGCGCGGCGCCGGTCAGCGCGGCGTCCTGACCGTGAAGGTGGTCGAGGCCGTCCTGGCGTGGCCGTTCGTCGCCCACGGCGTCCGGGCGGTGCAGCGGTTCCTCGGCCGGTTCGGCATCCAGTTCGCCGCGGCGATCACGTACTTCTCGGTGTTGTCGATGGTGCCGATCCTGATGGTCGCGTTCGCGGCGTTGGGCCTGACGGCGACCATCCTGAGGCCCAACCTCGCCGACCTCGTCCGCGCCTGGCTCGTCGCGAACCTCGACGTGGACGCCGGCGGCGTGCTCGGCGACCAGGTGGCCACCGTCATCGACCAGGCCTTCCACAGCTGGCAGGCCGTCGGCCTCGTCGGCCTCGCCGGTGCCGCCTGGGCGGGCGCCAAGTGGGTGATGCACCTGCAGGTCGGCGTCCGCGTGCAGCTCCGGCCGGCCTTCGAGGTTCAGCCGGACGAGGCGGACCTCGACGTCGGCCAGGGTGCGGTGGGGTTCCTGCGGCAGATGGCGCGCGAACTCGGCATCCTGTTCGGGCTGTTCCTCCTCGTCCTGCTCACCATGCTGGCCAGCAGCATGGCGACGTCGCTCCGTTCCTTCGTCGGTCGGCTCCTGGCCGTGGCCGGTGTGCCGGTCCCCGAGGTCGGGTCGGCCCTGGCGTCGTTGGTCGTCACGGCGGGCGGTGGGTTCGCCCTGTTCTGGTTCCTGTTCACCGTGATGCCCGAGGAGCGGGTTCCGGTGCGCGTGCGCGCGCAGGGCGCGGCCATCGGGTCGCTCGGCCTGGTGGCGCTCGAGTACGCCGCCACCTTCCTGCTGGGATCGTTCGCCGACAGCGCGGCCGTGGCCGTCTTCGGCAGCGTCATCGTGCTGATGCTGTTCCTCAACCTCTTCGCCAGCCTCGTCCTGGTCGTCGCCGCGTGGATCGCCACCCATCCTGGACAGATCACCCCGTGCGGGTGATTCCCCAGCGACGACGGGCACCCAGACTGAGACCATCGCGTCGCAGAAAGGACTCCCATGTCGACGACCACCAGCACCACCACCCCGGTCGCCAAGCGCACCGCGTGGGACGTCATCCTCGGCCTGCTGCTCGTCGCGGCCGGCATCGTCCTCCTCGGGAACGCCGTCTGGGCCACGGCCTTCCAGGTGCTTGTCATCGGCTGGACCAACCTGATCTCGGGCGTCGTGCTGCTCATCGGCTCCCTGTTCCGGATCCGCTCGGGCGGGTTCTTCTCGGCCGTCCTCGGCGGGGCCTTCCTGACCGTGATGGGCCTGTTCATCCTGCGCAACCCGGTGGTCGGTGCCCTGGCGCTGACCTTGGCGGCCGGCATGGCGTTCTTCGCCGCCGGCCTGACGCGCATGGTGTGGGCGTTCCGGGAGAGCGAGGGCAAGGTGGTGCTCTTCATCAGCGGGCTGGTCTCGCTGGGCCTGGGGTTCTACGTACTGTTCAACCTCGGAACCGCCACCCTCATGCTGCTCGGAACGCTGTTGGCCGTCCAGACGCTGCTCGAGGGACTCACGCTCATCGCCGTCGGCAGGGTCCGCCCGGGCAAGCCCGGCGCGGACCCCACTGCCTGACCCCCGAAGGATCCCCGCCGTGCAAAGGATCAGCGCCGCCGACGTGGTCGACGTCTTCGTGTATGTGCTGGCCTTCGGGGACAGCGTCCGCCTGGGTAGCTTCTTCGCCGTGACCGGGCTCATCCTGGTCCTGCTGCTGGCCCGATCGGCCGTTCGACGCCTGCTCATGCCCGAGGCGTCCACGGACGTGCTGGTCTGAAGCGGAAACGATGGACCTGACACTCTGGTTGCTGATCGACGCCGTGCTGCTGGCCTACTGGGTCGCCGTGGTCGTGTTCATCGTCAGCGAGGACCGCAACCCCACGGCGGCCCTGGCGTGGCTGCTCGTCCTGATCGCGCTGCCCGTGCTCGGCCTGGTCGTCTACTTCTTCTTCGGGCGCAACTGGCCCGAGATCACGCAGCGGTCACCCGAGACCCGGCGCGTCCGGGAGGCGGTGGGGCGGTTCATGCCCACCGTGTACCGACCCCACCGGTCGCGGGCCCGCGCCCTCGCGTCGGACGAGGACCGGCCCTGGGTGCGGCGGAACATCCATCTCGTCGAGCACAAGCTGGCGACCCCTCCGCTGCCGGTGCGCACGTGCGACTTCCACGGCAACGGCGAGGAATACTTCGACGTCCTCCTCGCCGACCTGGCCGGGGCGCAGCGCTTCATTCACATGAGCTACTTCATCTGGAAGCAGGACGCGCTCACCGCACGCATCACCGAGGTGTTGCTCGACCGGCTCGCGGCCGGCGTCGAGGTGCGCATCCTCAACGACTTCTTGGGCTGCCTGAGACACCCCAAGGACGAGATGAAGCGCCTGGCCGAGGCCGGGGCCATCGTGAAGGCGGACGTGACGGGCCTCGCCCGGCTGAACTACCGCAACCACCGCAAGATCACGGTCGTGGACGCCGAGATCGGCCACACCGGCGGCTTCAACGTCGCGCAGGAGTACATCGACGGCGGCAAGCGGTTCCCGGGGTGGCGCGACACCGGCATGCGGATCACCGGCCCCGGCGTGGCGGACCTGGAGAAGCTCTTCGACATCCGGTGGCTGGAGGCGCACGGGGAGGACCTGTTCGACGCGCGCTACTACCCCGACCCGTCGCTGCCCAGCGGGGACATCATGGTGCACACCGTCCACCACGGCTACGACGACCCCTGGCACACGCTGACCCGCTCCTACCAGCTCGCCATCTCGGGCGCGCGGGACCGCGTCCTGCTCCAGTCCCCTTACTTCGTCCCCGACCAGAGCACGCTGGACGCCCTCGTCAACGCCGCGGCGGGGGGCGTCCGGGTCGACCTGATGACGACGTCCTGGATCGACAAGAAGATCCCGTGGTGGGCCGCGGAGTCCTTCTTCGAACCGTTCCTGGCCGCCGGCGGCCGCATCTGGCAATGGGAGAAGGGGTTCTTCCACGCAAAGTCGCTGACCATCGACGGCACGGCGTGCGCGGTCGGCACGCTCAACCTCGACATCCGCAGCCTGCGTATCAACAAGGAGCTGATGGTCTGGGTCTACGACCCCGAGGTCGCGGCCCGACACGAGCAGTTGTTCCTCGACGACCTGCGCGACTGCCGGGAACTCACCCTCGACGAGGTCCGGTCGTGGGGTCGCGGACGCCGCCTGCGCAATTCGGCGTCCCGGCTCTTCTCGAACCTGCTGTGAAGGGGGGGTGTCCCTATGTTTCTCGTCAAGCTGCGAGGGGTTGTGGCGTCGGGTTGGGGGCCCGGTAGGGCTCGCGGTTTCTGAGCATGGCGAACAGGACATCGACTCGGCGCCGGGAGAGGCTTCTAGTTTCATTGACGGTAGATCGGGTCTTGGCCGAGGCTCGGTTCAGGTGTCCGGGGTGGTCGCTCTCGTTTGCGGCTGTCCACGATGAAGGCGCGTGTGACTCTCATTTGGACTGCGCTGCCCCGGTCACCGACGACGGGCGGGAGAGGCTCAAGAAGGGAATGCTCTGCTCGTAGAAGCGGTGCCCTCCCATGCCCGAAACCTCATTGGACAAGGGGAAGGGGGCACATCATGAGTCAGGACATGCCACGGGTCGTGATCGGGATGGATCCGCACAAGCGGACGGCCACCATCGAGGTGATGACCGCCGACGAGATCATCGTTGGTGGAGGCCAGTTCACCACCGACACCGACGGCTACACCGCGATGCGGGACTACGGCCGGCAATGGCCCGAGAGGGTGTGCCAGGTTCGACCATTCCTCACCCCCTTCGGGGGATGATCAGCGCGCACGCAGCGTGGGACCCTGAGCGGCATGACAATACCGTCCAACCTCACCGAAGCGGTCGCCGCGCTCATGCCGGGGTTGAAGGATGATCTTGCCCGGCTGGTCGCCATCCCGTCCGTTTCCGAGTGGGGTTACCCCCCACACACCCGGCCCGCGATCCTGGCAGCACACGACGCCGTGGTGGACCTGCTCCGCGACGCCGGTGTCAGGGACATCCGGGATCTCGAGCTCCCCGGAACCGCGCCCATCATCACCGGAACCATCCCCGGCCCGGAAGGGTCTCCCACCGTCCTGCTCTACAGCCACTACGACATCGTCGGGGCCGGTGACGAGGCGGAGTGGACCTCGCCGCCGTTCGAGGCTACCGAGCGTGACGGCGCCATCTTCGGAAGGGGGGCGGCCGACACCAAGGCCAACGTCCTGGTTCATGTCGGCGCACTGCGTGCCTGGGGTGGCAGACCGCCGGTGACCATCAAGGTGCTGATCGAGGGCCAGGAGGAGGTCGGCAGTCCGCTCGAGGAGGGATTCCCGTCGCGGCATCCCGAGCACTTCCGCGCCGATGCCATCCTCATCGCCGACGGTGGCAGTATCCGGGCAGGGCAGCCGTCGCTGACCGTGTCCCTGCGCGGCGACGCCCGCATCACCGTCGAGGTTCGCACCTTGGCCGGTGGCAAGCACTCCGGGCAATACGGTGGCGCCGCCCCGGACGCCCTGATCGTGTTGCTGCGAGCCCTGACGACGCTCTGGGACGACCACGGCAACGTCGCCGTGGCAGGCCTGCGCCGCGAAGAGTGGCCTGGCGAGACGTACACCGACGAGGAGTTCCGGGCGCTGGCCGAGATCGAGCCCGGCCTGTCGATCGTGGGGACCGGCGGTCTCGGCTCGAAGATCTGGAGCGGACCCGCCATCACCGTCCTGGGGATCGACGCTCCCGCAGTAGACGGCGCACCGGCGTCGGTCCAGGCGCAGGCGCGGGCGCTCCTCAACGTGCGCGTCCACCCGGAGCAACCCGCTGCGGAGGCGCAGGCCGCCGTGGTCGCTCACCTGGCGGCTCAGCGACCCTTCGGGGTCCCCCTCACCATCACCGCCGGGGCGACGGGTGACGGCTTTCGCACGTCGCCGACCGGGGCGGCCGGGGACGCCATGGTGGCAGCCATGGACGCCGCGTGGTCGGGCACGACCGTACAGACCGCCACGGGAGGGGCGATCCCGCTGGTCAAGGCCATCGCCGACGCCATCCCCGAAGCAGCGATCTTCGTCTTCGGTGCTACCGACAGCTTCGCCAATATCCACGGGCCCGACGAGCGTGTGCTCATCGACGAGTGGCGCAGGGCCACCCTCGCCGAGGCCCTGTTCTTCCACGAGATTGCAGAGAGGTGGGCAGTGCGATGACCCCCGATGAGATGACCATCGACCAAAAGGCAGCGGATCCCTCAGTCGAGCCGGCTGAGGAGAAGAAGAGTGCCTTCCCTTCAGCATTGAGCATTCTGGTCGGGGTGATCGTGGCGGTCTGGCTCGCCGCCTTCTTCATCCCTTCGGGCGAGTATGAGTTCGACGTCGACGGGCGTCCCGTGCCGGGCTCCTACCATGAGGTGCCGTCCCCGCTCGACACAGCCGAACGGATCCAGGACCTGCTGCTGTCGCCGATCAACGGTCTGTACGGCATCCAGAATGCGGCCGGACACGTGGGGCCGTTCAACAGCGGCGTGCTGTTCGGCTCGGCGCAGGTTTTCCTGTTCATCCTCGCCATCGGCGGTTTCATGACGGTGGTGTTCGCCACCGGAGCCATGGACCGCGGAATCTCGCTGCTCGCCTTCCGGCTGCGTGCCCGCGGGGACGTGCTCATCATCGTGCTGAGCATCCTGTTCGCTCTGCTGGGCTCGGTGATGACCTGGTCCGACGAACAACTCGGGTTCTACGCATTGGTGGTCCCACTGATGCTCGCGTTGCGCTATGACCGGTTGGTGGCGGTCGCGGTCCTGGGGGTGGCACCCTCGATGGGGGTGATCGGCTCCACGGTCACCCCCTTCCGCATCGGCATCGGTTCCGACGCCGCCGGGATCTCCATCGGCGACGGCATCGTCTTGCGCTTGGTGACGCTCGTGGTTGTCACCACCGTGATGATTGTCTACACGCTGCGCTACGCCCGGCGGGTGAAGGCCGATCCGGAGGCGTCCCTCGTCGGCATTTCTGCGATCGACGCCGAGGTGGCGCGCAGCGCCGACTCCGCCGTCATCGAACCCCTCACGACGCGGCAGAAGATCGTCCTGGCCTTGACAGCCTTCGCCTTCCTGCTGCTCGCCTTCTCGATCGTGCCCTGGGGTTCGATCCTGAACAACACCGCCGTCGACCCGGTCACGCACGAGACCCTGGTCAACCCGTTCCCGTGGGAGCTGGGCTGGTGGCTGCCGGAGCTGACCGCGATGTTCATGGTGATGGCGCTCATCGCCGGCCTCGTGGGTGGGCTGGGCGAGGCGGGGATCAGCAAGCACTTCATGAAGGGGATTGTGGACTTCACCGGTCCCGCGTTCCTGGTGGCGTTCGCGCGCGCGGTGGCGGTGATCCTGACCAACACCCAGACCCTCGACACAGTGCTCAACGCCATGGAGGGTTTCGTGGCGGGCCGCAGCGAGATCGTCTTCACCCTGTTGCTTGCGGTGATCTCCCTACCGCTGGGATTCCTCGTCGGGGCCGGTTCAGCCGGCATGGCGTTGGTGATGCCGATCCTCGCACCACTGGCGGACTTCGCTGGCGTGGACCGTTCCCTCGTGGTGACGATCTACAGTTCTTTCGGCGGCTGGCTGTCGATGATGATGCCCACCAATGCAATCCTGATGGCCTCCCTGGTCCTGGCGAAAGTGCGCTTCGACACCTACCTCAAGTGGCTGCTGCCCTTGGCCGGGATCATCCTGGGGATTCTGATTGTCTTCAGCGTGATCGGTGCGTTGCTCTGATCTGAGCCAGCGGCGCGGCATTCAGGCTGGACGTTGCCGCGTCCCCCAAGAGGAGCCTTTCGTGGGGCTTGCTTGCTGCTGTTGTCCGGGCGGGCCGAAAGTGAGAACCGGCGACGCCCACGCCGGCGATTCTGCGAGCACCGTCGGCGGGACAAACCGCGAGTAGCACTTCCGGGCCAGGTCGCGCGGATCGCGGCAGATGAGTGCGGCGTTGTGTTTCTTGCCTTGGGCTCGTTTCCGGTCGTAGTAGGCCCTGCTGACGGGATCGGATCTGAGCGCGGCGAACGATGACAGGAACAGGGCCCGTTTGAGGTGCTTGTTTCCCGATCTGGCTGGGAACTCGCCCCGGATGCTGGTTCCGGAGCGGTGCGTGACGGGTGCGAGGCCGGCGTAGGCGGCCAGGTGTCCGGCGGTCGGGAACAAGGAGGCGTCGCCAACGTCGAGCAGGATCCGTGCTGCGGTCCTGACCCCGACGCCTGGCATCGAGGTCAGGACCTCGGCAAGAGGGTGAGCATCAACGACCTTCTCGACCTGCGCAGCCAACTCGGAGCGCTGGTCCAACGGCTGGCGCAGGGAAGCGGCGAGCTTCGGCAGAACCTGTTCGGCCGCGGCAGTCCCGGCAACAACAACGGTCTGCTCGGACAGGGCCTGGGTGATGGCGTCGGCGAAGTTCTGGGCGTGACGCGGGTTGGCTTTGGTGATGACCCGCAGCAGCTTGGACTTCGATGCTGCGGTCATGCCTTGGGGTCCGCCGAGCTGCTCGATCACAGCGAGGCCTTGCCTGGTGGCCAATCGGGGTCCGACAACGCGTTCCAGCGCGGGATGGATCTGCGTGAGCAGTCCCCGGATCCGGTTCGACAACCGAGTCGCTTCCGCAGCCAGGTCCTCATCGAACCCGACCAGAACCTTCAACTCCGCCAAGGTCTCTTCGCCCAGGTCGACCCGGCGAAGGGTGTGCGGCATCGTTCGAGCGGCGTCGGCGATGACGAACGCGTCGCGCGCGTCGGTCTTCGCGTTGCCCGGATAGAGATCGGCGGCCCTTCGCATCGCGAGGCCTGGCAGGTAGGCGACCTGGATGCCCATCGACCGGGCGACGGCGATGGGCAGCGCGCCGATCGTGTTGGGCTGGTCGACGATCACCAACACCCGACCGTGCTCGGACAGCCTCGTGAACAAGTCTTCGAGCTTGAACTGGTCCTGCGGCAAGGGCTTGTCGAACACCTTCTTGCCGGCGGCGTCGAGGGCGCAGGCATGGTGGGCTTGCTTGCCCACGTCGAGCCCGCACCAGATGTCGAAGCCGAGGTCGTTGTGCATGACGGCCACCATCCTTCCATCGAAACGACGGTCGTCGGAGTGGTGATGCGTCAGCTGCCGGCACCCACGTTACGAAGAGACCTGTGTTGAGGCCGTGTCCCTATCAGCGGTCATCTGGCGCCACCAGGCCCGGTGACAACACCCCCGGATCATGCGTGAGACAGGGGCAGTAAGTCATGCCGGGCCCGGCGACCGTAACCCCGCCCTACGGGGTCACCAGAAAGGTAACGGGGAGGTCGCTCTCCGAATGACCCGACAAGGGGGATGCGGCCGGACAGGACCTCCGTGACGATGGGGACCGTGACCGCCCTCCATGTCCGGATCGGTGTCCGAGGCGAACTGCCCTCTGCCGTGCGCGAGGAACTCGATGGTTTCGTCGAGAGCCCGGCCGCCGGCGCCCGGTTGCTGTGGGGGACCGTGCCCGACATGGCCTCGCTCCTCGGCTTCCTCGAACGACTCCACATGGCGGGGGTGGCCGTCGAGGACGTCGAACGCCTGCTGCCACGCCAGCCGAACGGCGCCCCCTCCGCGACCGCGCGCATCCAGGTCGAGGGCTACGTGGCCGACTACCTCGCCCCCGAGTTCGGCGCCGCGTCGCTTGATGAGGCGGTGTGCACGACGCTCGAGGTGGCAGTGGCGGACCAGGACGCCCTCTTCGCCGTGCTCGCGCGGCTGGAGGAGCTGGCCCTCGAGGTGAGGGAGGTCCACTTGCGACCGGATGCGTGGTGCCCCACCAAGGACTGAACGATAACCTGTCCATGACAGCGTTCGCACGATCGAGGGATGTCCCACCCATGCAGCGTTTCGAGGCTCCGGTCGGCCTGAGCATCGCCAGGCTCTCGGCGCCACAGCCGTCCCCGTTCCACGTGGCTCGCCCACGCCTCATCCACCTGCTCGATGACGCTGCGACGCTCCCGCTCACCCTGGTCACCGGGGGCCCGGGTACGGGCAAGACGAACGCCGTCACCGCCTGGATCCGTGGGGGTCAGGTTCCGGGCCCGGTGGCCTGGGTCACCCTCGACAAGACGCTGGACACCCCGTCCCGACTCTGGTCGGCGATCATCGCTGCCCTCGCATCGTCCCTGGGCGCGCTCACGTTGGGTGAACTGCAGCCGCCGGGGACGATCGAGCCGGCGTTCATCGATGTGCTGCGCGACCGCGTCGGCGGTCACGAGGTCGTCCTCGTACTGGACGACGTCCACGAGCTGGGGGCGGACGCGCTGGCCGGCCTCGACCACTTCCTGCGGATCCCTCCCGCAGGCATGCACACCGTGCTCATCTCCCGGCACGTGCCCGTCCTCGCGCTCCATCGTCACCGGTTGGCCGGACGCCTGGGCGAGGTGCGCGCCGCGGACCTGGAGTTCCGCCGGGAGGAGATCGGCGACCTCGTCGAGGCACACGGCCTGATGGCCGACGACGTGCTCGTGGACGAGTTGCTGAGGGTGAGTGGGGGCTGGGTGGCCGGCCTGCGTCTGGCGTTGCTCACCATGTCGGGCGCGCCGGACCCCCGGAAGGCGCTGGCCGGCTTCCGGGGCGAGCAGCCAATGGTCGCGGGCTACCTGACCGAAGAACTGGAGCACAGCCTCGGGGCCGAGCTGTTCGATGTGCTGACCCGCACCTGCGTCGCTGATCGCATCTGTGGGCCCCTCGCGGTCGCGCTGACCGGCGATTCCTCACTGGTCGACACGCTGCGGGAGCGGCTCGGGGAGGCGCCGCTCGTGGCGGAGCTCTCCGGCACGGGCTGGTTCCGGTACCACCCCCTGCTGCTGCAGATGCTCCGGGCGCGGCTGCGGCGGATCGATCCGGCCCTGATGCGTGAGTTGCACGCCCGCGCTAGCGACTGGTTCGAGGGACAGGGGGAGTGGCTGACCGCGTTGGATCATGCCATCGCCAGCGGCGACTGGTCCTTGGCCATCCGGGTGGCCCTGCGTTCGGGCACGGTCGAACTCCTCCACGCGAGCACGGACCTCCTCGGGCTGACGCTGGACCGGATCCCCGACCTGGGGCCCGCCCAGCACGGCCCGGTCCTCCTGATCCGTGCAGCGGCTGCACTGGGCCGCCACGAGTACGCGGCGGCGACGTCGCTGGTCGAACGCGCCGCCCCGCTGCTCGGCGGCCTCGACGAACCGGACCGCTCGGTCGCCCTGCTGAACACGCGCATGATGGAGTCCTTGCTCGCCCGCGCCGCCGGGGACGCCGCGGCGATGACGCGGGCTGCGCTCGACGCCGTGGACCTGCTCGCGGGTCTCGACGCCGAGGATGCGCCGGGGTGGGCGTGCCACCGGGGGGCGCCGCTCAGCATGGTCGGCCTGGGGCACCTGTGGTTCGGCCGGCCGTTGGCGGCGGTGGCCGCGCTGCGGGAGGCAGACAGGGCCGACACGAGGAGTCCGCTCAGCGGCTACGACGACGTGTGGCGGACGGGGAACATGGCCCTGGCGTTGGCCATCAGCGGAGACATCACCGACGCGCAGACGCTGGCGCAGGCTGCCCGGGCGCTCGCGACCGAACTCGGGGGCCCGACCGCGTCCGAGACGCAGACCGCCTGGCTAGCGTCGGCCATCCTGGCCCTGCAGAGGGGCGACACCGCCGACCTGATGCGGTACCTCAAGGCGGGCCAGGAGGCGGCGGCCCGCGGACACGACCCGTTCACGACGGCTGTCCTGATGCTGCTCCGGTGCCGCGCGGCCCAGCACGTCGGCGACCCGGCCGGTGCCGCGCGCGAACTCGCGCGGGCCGCCGACCACCTGGCCGCGTACCCCGGACTGATCTACGCGGTGCGGCTGTGGGCGTCGGTCGCGGCCCTCGCTGAGCTGCAGGTCAACCGGTCGGTCGAGGGTGCGCAACGAATCCTCGCCGAGCACGACCGCCGGGAAGCAGTCTGGGCAGAAGCGGCCCGCGCCGCCGGGGCCACCGGTGCAGCCGCGCCGTCCGAGGCCACGGCGCTGGAGGTGGACCCGCTGCGGATCGTCCGTGCCCACGTGCTGCTGGCCTCCGGCCAGCCGGAGCGGGTCCGGGAGGTCCTCGCCGACGTCGTGCGGCGTCCGGCCACCATCAGCGTGCTGGCCTGGATCGCGATCGCGTTCGCCGAGGACCAGATGCGCCACGACGCGCTCGCCACCGAGGCGATCGGCGAGGCCATCGAGCTGGCGCACGGTGCGGGGCTCACAACCCCGTTCAGGAATCCCAGCCCGCGCCTGCAGGCGATCCTCGTGCGCCACCGCGAGGTCGACGGGAGGCACGCGGACTTCGTCGACGCCCTGCTCGAGGCGCGCGACGCCCAGGGCACACCGGCCGCCCCGGCGCGGCCCGTCGAGGCGCTGACCGAGCGGGAGCTGGCGGTCCTGGCCTACCTGCCCACCATGCGATCCAACGCCGAGATCGCCGACGCGCTCGACATCTCGGTCAACACGGTCAAGCAGCACCTCAAGTCGGTGCACCGCAAGCTCGAGGTGGGCTCCCGCCGCGAGGCGGTGCGCAAGGCTCGCCAGGTCGGCCTGCTGCCCGAGCCGGCGGCCGCCGAGTAGGGGTCAGAACGGCCAGAGGATCGGCACCAGGAAGATGCCGACCAGGCCGTACAGCACGATGAGCACGAGGCCGAGCTTCCAGTAGTCGCCGAAGCGGTAGCCGGCGGCCTCCATCACGACGAGGTTCGCGGGCGTGGCCACGGGGGTGAGCAGGGCGGCGGCGGCGAACACGGCGATGGCCATCAGGACGGGCGCCGGCGAGATCCCCATCTCGGCGGCTGCGGCCAGCCCGACCGGGACGACGATGAAGGCCGTGGCCATGTTGCTGATCAGCTGCCCCAGCACAGCGGTGACCACGAACAGGCCCGCCAGCAGGGCGTAGGGCCCCGCCTCACCGACCATCGTGACGAGCCCGTCGGCCAGTTGCTCGGCGGCGCCGCTCTTCACCATGGCCGTCGAGAGGGACATCAGCCCCCCGACGAGGATCACGGTCGTCCAGCCGATGCCGGCGTAGACCTGGCGGACGGTGAGGACGCGCGTGACGATGACGGCCAGCGCGGCGAGCAGCCCGGCGATGGCGGCGGGCACGATGTTGGTGGCGAGCAGCACGATCATCGCCAGGAGGATCACCAGCGTCCGCTTGGCGCCGGTGCCGAGCGGCACGGCCTGCCGGCGCACCAGTTCGGGGTCGTCCACGATCAGGATGTCGGGATCCTGCGCCGCCTCGGCCAGGTCCTCCCACGCGCCCTGGAGCAGCAGGGTGTCCCCGGCGTGCAGGGTGTGCTTGGCCCCCACGTCCTCGCCCCTGTGCTGCACGGCGCGCACGACGAGGCGTCCGCTCTCGGTGGGCATGCCCGGGTAGGCGGTGTCCCCGACGAACGTCGACCGTGGCGGGATGACGGCCTCGATGACGCCGACGCCGCGGCTGAGGCGGACGGGCTGGTCGTCGCCCAGCGCGTAGTGCTCGGAGAGGACGGTGGCCTGGCCGCCCAGGTCGCGCAGCGAGCGCCCCGGCGTCCGGTGGGGGACAAGGCGGGGGCCGAGCAGCACCACGACGATGATCGTCGCCAGCACGAGGGGGACGCCGGCGGCCGCGAACGCGAACAGCCCGAACGGGCCGACGCCGGCCGCCTCGGCGTAGTCGGCGATCACGAGGTTCACCGGCGAGCCGGTCAGCATGAGCAGCGAGCCCGCGTGCGCACCGAACGCGAGCGGCATGAGCAGCTCCGACGGCGAGCGCTTGGCGCGGATCGCCAGCACCACCACGACGGGGGTCAGCGCCGCGACCGACCCGTTGGGCGTGATGACCGCGGTCACCACGGCGACCAGGAGCAGGATGACCACCACGAGGCGGACGCGGCTCTCCCCGGCCAGCCGGAGCGCGACGCCCCCCACCCACGTGGTGACGCCCGCGGCGTCCAGCGCCTCACTGACGACGAACAGCGACGCGATGAAGATGATCGTCGGGTCACCGAACCCGGCGAAGGCCTCGCCGAGGTCGAGAACGCCGGTGGCCCACAGGGCCACCGGCACGCAGAGGGCCACCACCATCACCGGGAGGCGGTCCCACACGAAGAACGCGACCGTGGCGCCCAGCACGATCAGGGTGATCACGGCAGCGCTCACGGTTCTCAGGCCTTTCGTCGTCCGGCCGCGGTCGCCCCGCCGGCCACCGGTGAGCCTGCCCGCACCGGCCGGACGGCACATCACCCGCCACGGGTGATGCCCCGCGGGCGCGCGATTCCTAGCATCCGAACCATGACACACAGCGCGCCGTACCCGCCGTTCACCCTCCCCCAGCGCCAGCTCGGGCTGTCCGTCAGCGACGCCGCCCCGTCCGGGGGAGCCGTCGGCCACCTCGTGTTCACCGGGGAGGAGCCGCCCGCGGCGTCCGGCCTGGATGCGGCCCGGGTGGCCGCACTCGGCTTCGCACCGGAGCCGGGGAAGACCCTCGTGCTGCCCGGCGCGGAGTCGGTGGTCGTCCTGGTCGGCGCCGGTGACCGGGCGAACGCCGACGCCGCGGTGTTGCGGGACGCGGCCTCCCATTTCGCTCGAGCGGTCCCCGGCCAGGTCGACCTGGCCCTGGTGCTGCCCGAGACGGCGGTGCCGGATGCCGACGCCGCGGCGGCCGCCGTCGAGGGCGCGGCGCTCGCCCGCTACGTGCACCGGATCGGCGCCGAGGGCCCCGAAGCACGGCTGGACTCGTTCACGCTGGTGGCCGGCGCCGACCGCGCCGAGTCCCTGAGTGCGGGCCTGGCCCGTGGCGAGGTCCTCGTCCGGGCGACGAAGCTGACCCGCGACGTGGCCGGGCTGCCCGGCGGGATGCTGACCGCCACGCGGCTCGGCGAGGTGGCGGCCGACCTCGGCGCCAAGGCCGGCCTGAGCGTTGAGCTGTTCGACGAGGATGCTCTCGTCGAACTCGGCTGCGGCGGTCTGCTGGGCGTCAACCTCGGCAGCGTGGAGCCGCCGATGATGATCAAGCTGGTCTACCGCCCCGAGGGCGAGCCGACGGGGCGCCTCGCCCTGGTCGGCAAGGGCATCATGTACGACGCCGGCGGCCTGGCCCTCAAGCCGGGTGACGAGGTGCACGCCACCATGAAGAACGACATGACCGGTGCCGGGGCGATCCTCGGCGCGATGACCGCCCTGCGCGACCTTGGGTGCACGGCCCAGGTCACCGGCTACCTGATGTGCACCGACAACATGCCCAGTGGATCGGCGCTCCGCATGGGCGACATCATCGTCATGCGGGGTGGCAAGACCGTCGAGGTGATCAACACCGACGCCGAGGGACGGCTCGTCATGGCTGATGCGCTGGTGCTCGCCACCGAGGAGCCTGTGGACGCCATCGTCGACATCGCCACCCTCACGGGTGCGTGCCTGCGCACGTTCGGCACGGAGATCGCCGGCGTCATGGGCAACGACGCGGGCCTGGTCGACCAGGTCAAGGCGTCTGCCGAGCGGGTCGACGAGCCGGTGTGGGAGCTGCCCCTGGCGCAGCGCTACCGCGGAGAGCTGGATTCCGGCATCGCCGACCTGCGCAACATGGGCGGCCCGAACGCCGGGTCGATCACGGCCGCGCTGTTCCTCAACGAGTTCGTGGGCGGCGTGCCCTGGGCGCACATCGACATCGCCGGTACCGCCCAATCGGGCTCCGCGGTGAAGTGGCGCAACAAGGGCACGACGGGGTTCGGGGCCCGCCTGCTGGTCGACCTCGCCCTCAACTTCCGGGTGCCCCGAGGCGAGCCATGAGCACCGCCGAGCCGACGGTCGAGGCGTCCGGCCCGCCCGAGAAGGGGATGCTCGCCGCGATCGAGCGGCTGGGCAACAAGGTGCCGCCCCCGGCGCTGATGTTCGGGTACCTCATCCTGCTGATCATCGCGCTGTCGTGGGGGCTCGCCCTGGCCGGGGTCTCCATCACCGAGCAGATCGCCGTCCCGGTGGAGCAGGGGGCCCCGCAGTACGACTACTACGAGGACACCACCCAGCCGGGCATGATCGCGCCCGAGGGGCCCTACCAGGCGGACTGGACGATCGTCGAGGAGACGATCCCGATCAAGAGCCTGCTCTCGACTGAGGGCGTCCGGTTCATCTTCTCGTCGTTCGTGAACAACTTCGCCGGCTTCGGCGTCGTCGCGGTGGTCTTCATCGCGATGATGGGCGCCGGGGTGGCGGAGGAGTCGGGCCTGCTCGGATCCCTGATCCGCAAGCTGGTCGGTGCCCTGCCGCCGTGGGCCCTGAGCTTCGGGCTGATCCTGGTGGGCGTCCTGTCGTCGGTCGCCTCCGACGCCGGCTACCTCATCTTGATCCCGCTGTCGGCGGCCGCGTTCGCCAGTGTCGGCCGGCACCCGCTGGCCGGGTTGGCGTCCGGCTTCGCCGGCGTGGCGGCGATCTTCATGGTCAACATCTCGCTCACGCCCACGGACGCGATGATCACGGAGATCGCCAACGAAGCGATCGCCCTGGCTGGCGGCGAGCCGATCACGATCGTGGCCAACTGGTACTACATGGTCGCCATGTCGCTGATCCTCGCGTTCGCGGCGGCCGTGGTCACCGAGAAGATCGTGGAGCCCCGGTTGGGCACATGGGACCCGTCCGAGGGCACGGCCGGGCACACGGACGCCGCCGACATCGCCCCCGAGGCCGACAAGCGCGGCTCCCGGTTCGCGCTCATCGGGTTCGGCCTGGTGGTGGCGATCGTGGCGCTGGCCACCTTCCCGCCGGGCGCGCCCCTGCGTGACCCCGAGACGGGCAACATCATCGGCAATTCGCCGTTCATGGACAGCCTGCTGTTCATCATCATGCTGATGTTCCTGGTGTCGGGCATCTGCTACGGCGTGGGCGCACGCACCATGACGAGCAGCGGCGACGTGCTCGGGGCCATCACCAAGACCTTCTCGGGTCTGGGGGGCATGGTGCTGATGCTGCTGATGATCGCCCAGTTCATCGCGTTCTTCAACTGGACGAACATGCCGCGCGTGCTCGCCGGAGCGCTGGCGGAGTTGCTCGAGACGGCCAACATCGGCGCGGTGCCGCTGCTGCTGGGCTTCATCGTGGTGATCGTGCTGCTCGACTTCATCATGCCGGGCGCGCTGCCGAAGTGGGCGATCTTCGCGCCCATCTTCGTCCCGCTGTTCATGAGGCTGGGCGTGGCGCCGCAGACCCTGCTGGCGGCCTACCGGCTCGCCGACTCCCCGGTGAACGCGCTGACGCCCCTGATGGTGTACCTGCCGTTCATCGCCACGATCGCGGCGCGCTACCAGCGGAAGGCTGGCATCGGCACCGTGGTGGCGCTGATGCTGCCGTACTCGGTGACGATCTTCGTGGTCTGGACCGTCCTGTTCCTCGCGTGGTTCCTGCTCGGCATCCCGCTCGGCCCGGGCTACCTGCCGGTCGTGGGCTGAGCCATGGCCACGAACGCCCCGCGAAGCCCGGTGGCGGGTCTGGTCGCCATCGGCCTCGCCGCCGGGCTGGTCGCCGGCGGGGCCGCCGGCTTCTTCGTCGCGCGGGTCACGCCGGTGGCCGGCTCCTGCAACACGGCGGCCGTGGCCGCGGACGCCGCGGGTGCGGTCGTCACGGTGTTCGCGGAGTCCACGGGCGGCTCGGGCAGCGGTGCCGTCCTGACGCCGACGGGCCGGATCGTCACCAACGACCACGTCATCGCCGGGTCGGCGCGCCTCAGCGTCCTGCTGGCGACGGGCGAGCGGAAGCCCGCGACGCTGGTCGGGACGGACCCGAAGACCGACGTCGCCGTGCTCCAGGTCGAGGCGTCCGACCTGGCCACGCTCGCCATCGGCGACACGATCCCGCGCGTGGGCGAGCAGGTCCTCGCGCTCGGCGCACCCCTGGGGCTGTCCGGCACGGTCACGACGGGCATCGTCAGCGCCCTGCACCGCGACGTGCTGGCGCCGGTGGCCGGCGGCGGCACCACGGTGCTGGCCGGCACGGTCCAGACCGACGCGTCGATCAACCCCGGCAACTCGGGCGGCCCGCTCGTCGACTGCGCGGGGCGGGTGGTCGGCATCAACACGGTCATCTCGACGGTGCCGGACGCCTCGGGCGTGGCCGGCGGCGGCAGCGTCGGGCTGGGCTTCGCCGTCCCGGCGAGCACCGTGCGCCGCGTCACGGACCAACTGGTGGCGGACGGGCGGGCGACCCACCCCTGGCTCGGCCTGTCCTACGCCCCGGTACCGCCCGCGGCCGCCCGGCCGCTCGGGGTGCCGTCGGCCCTGTTCGTCCAGTCGGTGCTCGCGGGCGGCCCGTCCGCGGCGGCGGGCGTCCGGGCCGGCGACCTCGTCGTGGGCATCAACGGGAGCGCGGCTGATTCCTTCACGATCGGCCGCCTGCTGGCGACCGCAGCCGTGGGCGACCGGGCGGAGCTGGACCTGCTGCGGGAGGGCAGCCGGTCGACGGTGACCGTCACCCTGGCAGAAGCACCCTGACACAAGCACGACGATGCGGCCCGCGCGCGGGCCCGGAAGATTGGGAGGTCGACATGACAAGAGGACGGATCCGCCGGGTGGGCGCCCTCGCGCTGCTGGTGGCGCTGGCCACCACGGCCTGTGCCGGTGGGGTGGCCTCGCCCGAGCCGGCCCGGACGCCGGAGCCGACCACGCCCGCGTCGCCCCTGGCGGACACGCGGTGGGAGGTGGCGGACCTCGACGGTGCGCCGCCCGCCGCCGACAGCACGCTGACGGCCGCGTTCGGCGCGGATGGCGCGCTGACGGGTTCGGGCGGCTGCAACCGCTTCACCACCCGGTACTCCACGACGGGCACCGAGATCCGCATCGACGCGGCCGTCGCGTCCACGATGATCGCGTGCGACGAGGCCGTCATGGCGCAGGAGGCGGCGTTCCTGACCTCCTTGGGCGCCGCGCGCACCTTCGCGCTGGCGGCCGACCGGCTGACCCTGAGCGACGAGGCGGGCAAGGCGCTGGTCGCGTTCTCCGCGCAGTCGGAGGAACTGGCCGGCACGTGGCAGGTGCTCGGCTACCACGACGGCGCCTCCGCCGTGGTGAGCCCGATCGAGGGCACGACGCCGACGTTCGAGTTCACCGACGACTCGGTGAGCGGCACCGCGGGCTGCAACCGGCTGAACAGCGGCTACACGCTCGACGGGACCGCGATCAAGCTCGGGCCCTTCATGTCGACGCGGATGGCGTGCGCCGAGCCGGCCGGCGTCATGGAGCAGGAGGCCGCCCTGGTCGCCGCCCTGGAGTCGGCGGCCACCGTCAGCGTCGAGGGGGACAACCTTGAGTTGCGGCGCGCGGACGGGGCGACGGCCGCCCGCCTCAAGCGCGGCTGAGGCAGCCCAACGGCCCTGGCGGCCGACGTTGACCACCCGATGGTGCGGACGTGCCCCGCCTCGGGTGGTCAACGTTCGCCGCCAAGGGGCTCCGAGCGCGGTCAGTCGACGCGCGGGAAGGCGCGCCAGACGAGGTGGAGCACGAGCGCCCAGCCAGCGACCGCCCCGAGCACGATGAGGTAGTCGGTCGGGTGCGGCAGGAAGTCGATCCGGTACTGGCGGCGGGCAAGCGGCACCAGGGGCACCAGCGTGCCCACCAGCGCCAGGGTCGCCGCCAGCACGGTGGCCCGCCAGTCGCGGGCCGGGGCGGCGCCGGCCCGCACGGGGCGGCGGAGCCGCGGCGGCTGGACCAGCACCGACAACGCCAGCCCCGCGTAGAGCAGCGTGTAGGTGACGGCGAGTTGGGCCAGCCGCACGTCGGACGTGCGTGACACGAACACGAGGTAGACGCCGAACGTGGCCAGGCTGAGCAGCACCCCCGCCGGGACGACGAACCGGGCCAGGACCAGCGGGTACCGCCGGCTCGAGACCGGCCCCGGTCGCGCCCACAGCGGCAGCAGCACCGACGGGATCGTGACCGCGAGGATCGAGATGATCGACCCCTGCCCCGCCACATAGGGGAACCCCACGCCGAACAGGCGCACGAACCCGATCAGCAACGCCGAGCAGACCACCATGGAGAGGTTGAGCTTCATCACGTCGAGCAGGCCGCGCACGATCGCCTGACCGCGGTGGAGCACCGACAGCAGCACGCCGGGGGAGTCGTTCAGCAGCACGATGTCGGCCAGGCCCAGCGCGGCCTGCGAGCTCGCCTGCTGGGCCACCGACAGGTGGGCCTCCTGCATCGCGGGCAGGTCGCTCAGGCCGTCACCCACCACGGTCACGCGGTCACCGCCGGCGCGCAGCAGGGCCACGAGTTCGCCCACCTGGTCGGGGGTCAGCCCGCCGAAGAGGCGGTGGTCGCGCGCGGCGGCCGCCCACTGCTCGCGCGGGATAGCCTCGAGCCCGGAGCGGGAGAGCCCGCCGCCGGGCAGCAGGTCACGCTCGTCGGACGCCGTGAGCCCGGCCTCGCGCAGCGTGACGAGCACCGCGTCGGGATCCTCGGTGGAGAACACCTTGAGCCGGACGCCGGAGGCCACGAAGTCGCGCACCACGGCCGGGGCGTCCGGGTGGAGGTGGCGGCGGCGTTCGACCACGCAGAGCGGCACGAGCCCGGCGGGCAGGTGAGGTCGGCCGTCGGCGTCCGCGAGGGGGGCGTCGACCGGACCCCGCGCCAGGACCAGCGCCTCGTCGGCGGCCGACGGGACGCCGAAGACGCGGGGCTCGCCGATCACGTACAGGTGGGGGTCGTCGGGGTCGTCGAAGGCCAGGCCCGTCCAGCCAAGGGTGGCCAGGTGGGGTGCCTCCACGACGAGGGCCCGCCCCTCGCCCTCGAACGACCGGGCGACGATCGCGGAGACGGGCGTGCTCTGGGACGTGCTGCGCCCTATGTCCCCCAGGATGCGGTGCAACTCGGCGGGGTCCGGCCAGGCCTCGTCCCCGGCGTCCTCGGGCCGCGGCAGCGGCTCGACGCGCATCGACGTGCCCGACAGCAGGCCGACGTCGGTGACGCACAGCACGGTCGACTCGGCGAGGAGCTCCACCGACCGGGCGCTCTGCACCACCGCCCCGATCCGGGCCAGGTCGGCGGTGCCGATGGCGTAGGAGACGATGATCATGAGGTACAGGCCGGTGGGGGCCAGCGAGAAGATGACCGGGGCGGCGTCCACGAAGGCGTCGCCCGGCTCGCCCACGTCGAGGCGGAAGTACTTGGCCAGGAGGATGGTCGCGTACACCACGACGACGACGAGCAGGGCCGTGAGGATCTTCGCCACGAGGCGTTCCAGCGGGGTGGGTCGCGACGCCAGCGCCGTCCGCTGGGCCAGGCGCGCGTGGATCGTCCGGTCCGGACCGACGCGCGTGGCCACGTAGCGGCCCTTGCCCGACAGGCAGACGCTGCCCGCGAACACCTCGTCGCCGGCCTGGCAGCGGGTCCAGCCGCGGCGTCCGGTGACGACTGAGGCGTCGACCAGCACGCTGCCGGCGGCCACGACGCCGTCGACCTGGAACTGGTCGCCCGGGGAGACGACCAGCAGGTCCCCGGGCACGATGTGGTCGCTGTCGACCAGCCGGGGGCGTCCGTCGCGGATGACGGTGGCGCGGACGTGCGCGGCGTCCCGCACAGCCGCGATGCGTCTCGCGGCGAGCGACTCCTGCAGCGTGCGCAGCGACAGCGAGATCGCGAACAGCAGGATCGTCAGGGCCGCGCCGATCCACTCCGACAACAGCACCAGGATCAGGGCGAGGCCCACGAAGTTCAGGTTGAACACCGTGAAGATGCTCTCCCGGCGGGCCTGGTGCAGGGTGCGCAGCGGCTTGAGGTTCGTGGTGTTGTCCTGGCCGGCTGCGAGCCGGACCCGTGCCTCGGACTCGGTCAGGCCGGTGAACGTGCCCGCCATGCCAGCCCCCTCGTCACGGCGCCGGGGCGGACGCCAGCAGGTCCAGCCCCAGCCCGGCGGACAGGTGGCGTGCCACGAGCTGCCCGCGGACGCTGTTGCCGGCGGCGTCCAGCGGTGGGGAGTACGTGCCGAGGCCGCCCTTGCCGGGGGACACGGTGACGATGCCGCCGCCGATGCCGCTCTTGGCGGGCAACCCGACGCGGTAGAACCAGTCGCCGGAGCTCTCGTACAGCCCGGCGACCACCATGACCGCCAGCACGTGGTGGCACAGCTCGGCGGGCAGCACCTGCTCCTTCGTCAGCGGGTTCACCCCTCCGTCGGCGAGCGTGGCCCCCATCACCGCCAGGTCGCGCGCGGTCACCGCCAGGGCGCTCTGCCGCGTGTACAGGTCGAGCGCCACGTCCGGGTCCCCCGTCATCCTGCCGCGGACGTTCAGCAGCCAGGCGAGCGCCCGGTTGACGTCGTTGGTGGCGGACGCCGACGCGTACACTTCGGCGTCCAGCTCGAGGGGGCGTCCGGCGAAGGCGGAGAGTCCGTCGGAGATGGCGGCCCACCGCTCGTCGGGCGTCGCGCCCGGGACGAGGGCCGTCGTCTGGATCGCCCCCGCGTTCACCATCGGGTTGGTGCGGCCGTCCGGGCTGCCCTCCACGGCCGCGACCGAGTTGAAGGGCAGGCCGGTCGCGTCGACGCCGACCAGCTCACGCACGCGCTCCGCACCCCGGGCGCGGCAGGCGAGCGCGAAGACGAACGGCTTCGCGACGCTCATGATCGTGAAGGGCGTGTCCACGGCCCCGGCAGCGTGGGACTCCCCGTCCACGTCGACGAGGCAGATGCCGAAGGCGTCCGGGTCGGCGCGGCCCAGCGCCGGGTAGACCGTCGACGGGCTGCCGTCTGAGGTGCCCCGGAACCGCGCGTGGGCCTCCCGCACCGCCGCCGCCACGGACGCGGCGGCGGGCAGGTGTCCGGTCGAGACGAACCCCGGTGGCTGGCATGGGACTCAGGCGAGTTCCTCGGCCAGGGCCTTCTCGTCCTCGTCAGACAGCGACGTCTTCAGCACGGTGCCGCCGAACTCGCCCATGCTGGCGGCGAACTTGTCCTCGGTCAGCTTGGTGGCGAGCACGACCACGGCCGCCTTGCCGGGCTCCAGGAGTCCCTCGACTCGGTCGCGGAACGCGTCGTCGATGCCCGCCTTGCCCAGGCGGCCCATGAGCGCGCCCCAGAGGCCACCCAGGACCAGGCCGACGCCGGGCACGAGGAAGAGCAGCCCGATGAGCATGCCCCACAGGGCGCCGGACGCCGCGCCGGTCCCCACGAGGCCCTTGGCCGGGGTGTCGACGTGCTTCTTGCCGTCGTCGTCCACGCGGACGACCGCGAGGCCGGCGAGCTTCACGATGTGGTCGCGCTGCAGCTCGAGGACGCGGTCGTGCGCCTTCTCAGCCTGCAGGTGGTCGTCGTAACCGATGATGATGAGTTCCGACATGTGTTGCCTCTCTTCCCAGCCCCGCGGGTCTGAGCGGGGGTGTCTGTGTCCATCGTGTCCACGGATGCCCGGCCTGTCACCACCCGGTGCGGGTGATTCGCCGCGCCGGCGTCCGCTGGCATCATGGCCTCATCCGCCTCCGGGCGGAGCACACCACAGGAGGAAGCCATGGGCGCTCAAGAGGGCGGGGACTTCTGGCGCGGACTGGCGACGAACCCGCGGGTCTGGCTGGGCGTGGTGATCGCGGTGCTCGCGATCGCCTTCATCCTGCAGAACCGCGCACCGGCGCAGGTCGACCTGTTGACCTTCACGTTCACGGCACCGCAGTGGACGACCCTGACGATCATGTTCCTGGCCGGTTTGGCGACCGGGCTCCTGCTGCGACGCAAGAAGGGCTGACGCCCTCTCGGCTCAGAGTCCGAGCAGCTTCGCCTTCGCGGCAGAGAACTCCACGTCGGTCAGCGCGCCCTGCTGGTGCAGGGCGGCCAGCCGCTCCAGGCCGTCCAGGACGTCCCCGGACGCCGGCGGGACCGGTGTGGCCGGCGCGGGCGGCGCGGGCGGCTGCGTGGCGGCGACCTGCTGGGCGACGGCCTGCTGGATCCTCGCCTGCTCGGCCAGGGCGGCCTGTTCGGCCTGAGCCGACTGCTTGGCGGCGACATTCCCGGAGACCTTGGTGGCGGTGCCGGCGATGACGGCGGTGCGGGCGGCTGCCCCGATGAGGCCGGGACCCCGGCGGCGTTGACGAATCATGCTGGCTCCTGGCTGGTCGGTGCATCGGTGGGGGAGAGGTGGGTGGACAGGGCGGCTTCGGCGACCTCGGCCGGGGCGACTTCGCCGGTCACGCTGGTGCCGTCGAACGCGATCACCGCGTACTCCACGGGAGCCAGTGGCATGGGGTTTCCTTTCCGAGGGCGTGGTGGGGCAGGCAGCGTCAGGAGCCGATGCGGCTTGCGATGATGCCGGTGACGATGACGGACGTGATGGTGACGGTCGAGAAGCCCGCGACGATCATCTTGGGCAGGATCTCGCCCTCGATCGCGGCGACCTCTTCCGGAGTCTCGCCGGCGCCCCGCGCGGCCTCCTGCGACAGGATCATCGTGCCTGGGAAGCCGTAGAGGGAGGTGAGCCCGATCGCGATCGACATCGGGACGCTGTAGCCCAGCAGCTTGCCGGTGAGGCCGGCGAACAGCGCGATGCCGACGATCCCGAAGAGGAAGGCGATGAGAAGCGGGAACGCCAACTCGGCGACGTCGGCGGGCTTGACGGACGCCAGCGGGCCGAAGACCAGGATCATGAATGCCGCCCGCCTTGGCGCTGGGGACGCCGGGGTCGGCGGCATCGTCGGGCTCGGGTTCGGGCTCGGGGCCGCCCTCGACGACGCGTTCGCCCGCGTGGACGCGGATGAGCGCGTCCTTGAGCTGGTCGGCGGTGAGCTGCTTCGAGACGAAACCGGCGGCCCCCACGGCGAGGGCCTCTTCCACGCGCTCGGGCTCGGACGTCCAGGAGTAGACGACGACGCGTCCGACCTCGGGCAGCTCCACGAGCGTGCGCAGTTTCTCGGTGTCGTCCTCGTCGGCGAAGGTGTCGTAGAGGGCGATCTCGACGGGGCGGTCCGGCAACCCGCCGGCCTCGAGCTCGAGCACGCGGAAGCGCTCGTCCCCCTCGAAGAGCTGGTTGAGCCCCTGTACGACGACGTCGTAGTCGTTGACCAGGGCAATGGTGATCGGGTCCCCGGATTGCATGGTGACGATGCTAGTGGGCAGGCAGTTGGGATGGGGCGCCCCGGGTGGGTGACACCCCCGCCGCGGGGTCCGACCGTGGTTCGGGGAGGGGGAGGGGACGCCCCGGACGCCTTCGCCAGCTCCGACCACGACCCGATCGTCGTCGGCCTGGACACCGGCAACCGGGGCAACGCCAAGGGCAAGGGCAAGAACTGACGCCCTGACCGACACACGAGCCCGGGCCGGGCGCACCCTGCGCGGGGGCGCCCGGCCCACACCGTCGGCGGTCGGTAGGCTGGGGCCAATCGGAAAGGAACGTCGCACATGGCTGCTCCCACGTTGTTGCTGATCTTCGGGGTCGGCCTGCTCATCGCTCTCGCGGTGCTCGTCGTTCTCGTCTTGGTGTCGACCCGCCGCAACACCCAGCTGCACCCGCCGTCCACCCCCGACCGGACGCCGCCGGCCCCGCCCCGCCCGGCCGTCGAACCCGAGCGCGACCCGTGGGAGGAGGCGATGCTCGCGAACACGCCCGAGCCGCCGCCCGCCCCGTGGCTGCCCCCGCAGCAGCAGGCCGCCCCCTCGACCCCCTCGTTCGGCCCCGGGCCCGAGGTCCTCGATCGGGACGCCCTCGGCCGCGGCCGCCGCGCCTTCGACCCCACCGGCTGGGACGACCGCCCCGACGGCTACGAGGGCACCGACTTCGGGATGGTCGGCAAGGAGTGACGCTGGTCGCCGACCGCCGTCCGCGCTGGGGCGCCGACGCGCCCGCCGAGGCCGCGCTCGTGCTCACCCTCGTGGTGGTGTGGGGGGCGGCGAAGCTGCTGTCGGTGTGGGCCTGGGTCGTGGTCCCGGCCCAGTACGGCGACACCTACTACTACTTCCTCACCGCCCAGGAGCTCGCCCGCACGGGCGGCGGGGTGGCCGGCGTCCTGCTCGAGTACCCGACCCCCGCGGCGCTGCTCCTGCTCCTGCCCTGGGAACTGGGCGCCACCGACTACGAGGCCTACCGCCAGGCGGTGGTCGTGATGACCGCCCTGGCCGACGCCGCCTTCGCCCTCCTCCTCGGACGCCGGCTCGGCCCCGTCGCCGTGCTCGCCTGGGTGGGCCTCACGTCCGCCCTCGGGCCGCTCGTGCTGCTCCGCTTCGACCTCCTCCCCGCGGTGGTGGCCGGGGCGGCGGTCCTGCTGGCCATGGAGGGCCGACGCGTGGCGGCGTCCGTCCTGGTGGGCCTGGGCACGGGCCTGAAGGTGTGGCCGATCGTGCTGTTCCCGCTCACGCTGGGCCGCCGCGACACTCACCTTCCTGACGCGCGAGACACCTCCGGAGCCCGTTCCCGTGTCAGGAGGGTGAGTGTCGCGGCACCCGCGCTCGGCCTGGCCGCCACCGGCATCGCGCTCGTCGCGGTCAGCCTCGCCGTCGCGGGGTGGGACCGCCTGCTCAGCCCGCTGGCCTACCAGCGCGACCGGGGGCTGCAGATCGAGGCCGTCCCGGCGACGCTGCCGATGCAGGCCTGGGCCGACGACCCGGCGTACCGGGTCTGGTACTCGACGTTCAAGGCCTACGAGCTGGTTGGCCCGTCGGTCGCCGGCTGGATCGGGGTCGCCCAGGTCGCCGCGCTCGCCGGGGCCGTAGCGTGCGTGGCCCTGCTCGCGTGGTGGTTCTGGCGCGGGGCCGACCCGCGGACGATCGCCTGGCTCGCGCTCGTGCTCGTCGGCACGTTCGTGGTCACCTCGCGCGCGCTCAGCCCCCAGTACCTGGTCTGGCTCGCCGCACCCTTGGCGGTGCTGGTCGGGTTCGCGTTCCGCGGCGGCCCGGACGCCCCGCCGCTGGGTCCATCGCTGGTCACCTTCGCCCTCGGGCTGGGCCTGTGCACCCTGACGACCGCCGTGTACCCCGTGTACTACGACCACCTCCTCCAGCGGAGCCCGCTGACCGACCGGGCACTGCTGTTCCTCACCCTGCGCAACATCGGACTGCTGGCGCTCGTCGCGTGGGCGGCGGCCTGCGCGCTCACGGTGGTGCGGCGTCGAGGCCACTGACGGCAACCCCGCTCCGGGAACGTGGGACGTGGTTAGAGTGAATCCAGAGCCCACCGCATCGACGCTGAGGAGCACGCCCATGTGGACATTGACCGGATTCGCCGACGAGATCTCCCGGGACCTCGACGAACAGATCGCCCTGCTGACCAAGCTCGGCATCAAGCACGTCGAGTTCCGCAGTGCCTGGGGCACCAAGGTCCTCGACCTGACCCCCGAGCAGCTCGACGAGGCCAAGGCGAAGCTGGACGCCGCGGGCATCCGCCTGAGCTCGGTCGGCTCCGACATCGGCAAGATCGTCATCACCGACCCGTTCGAGGAGCACCTCAAGCGCTCCGCCCACGCCGTGGAGGTCGCGAAGTTCTTCGGCTGTGGCTACATCCGGATGTTCAGCTTCTTCATCCCCGAGGGCGAGGACCCGGAGCAGTACCGCGACGAGGTCATGGACCGCACGCGCGCGTTCGTCCGCCTCGCCGAGGCCGGCGGCGTCACGATGCTGCACGAGAACGAGAAGGACATCTACGGGGACACCCCCGAGCGCGTGGTCGAGCTGGTCACGGCGATGGACTCCCCGAACTACCGCGCGATCTTCGACCCGGCCAACTACGTGCAGTGCGGCGTGAAGCCGTTCGACGAGGCCTACCCGCAGGTGCGCGAGTACACCGACTACATCCACGTCAAGGACGCCTCGGGCACCGAGTTCGATGCCAACGGGCACAACAAGGTGCTGCCGGCCGGCGAGGGCGACGGCCAGGTCCGCGAGCTCGTGGCCGCGCTCGCCGCCGACGGCTACGACGGGTTCTTCTCCATCGAGCCCCACCTGGGCGACTTCGACGCGTTCGGCGGCCTGTGCGGCCCCGACCTGTGGACGACGGCGTACGACGCCATCACCGGCATCTTCCGCGAGCAGGGCATCTCATGGCGGTGAGCCGTGCGGCCATCGTCGGGTGGGGCGACGTCGCGATCATCCACCACGAGGCGATCGTGTGCATCGAGGGCGTCGACCTGGTCGGCGTGGTCGACACGGACGCCGAGCGCCGCGAGGCGGCGACCGCAGCCCTGGGCGTCCCGGCGTTCGCGTCGGTCGCCGAGCTCGTGGACGCCGTCGCACCCGACGTCGTGCACATCACCACCCCGCACCACCAGCACATCACCCCGACGCTGGAGGCCCTCGAGCGGGGCGTCCACGTCATCCAGGAGAAGCCGCTGGCGGCGTCCATCGAGGACGGCCAGCGGTTGGTCGACGTGATGGCCCGGCGCGAGGCGCAGGGCCTGACCTCGCCGAAGGTCGGTATCTGCTTCCAGAACCGGTACAACGTCTCGAGCCAGGAGCTCCGCCGGCTGCTCGACTCGGGCGAGCTCGGCGCGGTGCACGGCGCCTACGCCTCCGTGGTGTGGACGCGCACCGCCGACTACTACAAGGCCAAGCCGTGGCGCGGCTCCCGGGAGGAGTCGGGCGGCGGCCTGCTGATCAACCAGGCGATCCACACCCTCGACCTGGTGCAGTGGTTCATGGGCGACGTCGTCGACGTGGCCGGCCACGTGGCGACCCACCGGTTCGGCGACGTCAGCGAGGTCGAGGACACCGCCGAGATGCTGCTGACGCACGCCTCGGGGCTCAAGACCGCGTTCTACGCGACGTTGACCGCGCCGCAGCACCGGCCGGTCGAGCTCGAGCTGGACTGCGACAACGCCTACGTGTCGCTGCGCAACGGGCTGAGCGTCACCTGGAAGGACGGCCGGGGCACCGACCGCTACGAGGAGCGCCAGGCGCCGTCGGGCGGTCGCTCGTACTGGGGGGTCTCCCACGAACTCCTCGTGCGCGACTTCTACGCGAAGGTGGACGACCCGGAACCCTTCTGGATCAGTCCCGCCGAGGCGATGAAGTCCCTGCAGATCCTCAAGGCGACCTACCAGGTCTCCGGTTTCTGACGGCGCCTCGAGCAACCTGCGGCAACTTTCCGGGGCCTCGCCCCCGGGAGGTCGTGCCGACCTAGTCTGAATTCCACAACCACATGACAAGGAGCTGTGCAATGGCGGAGGACAAGGTCCGGTTGGGCATCATCGGCCTGGGTGCTGAGGGCGGCATGTACGCCAAGTTCCTGGACGCCGAGATGGTCCCGAACATGCGCATCGGTGCGATCTGCGACATCCTGCCCGAGAAGAAGGAGCAGGCCGACGCCTACGGCGTCCCGTTCTACGCCGACTACAAGGAGATGATCGACTCCGGCGAGGTCGACGCCGTGGTCACGACCGTCCCGCACTACCTGCACCCCGAGATGGGCATCTACGCCCTCCAACAGGGCATCCACGCCCTGGTCGAGAAGCCGGTCGGCGTCTACACCAAGCAGGCCAACGAGCTGATCGAGTACGCGGCGTCCAAGCCCGAGCTCAAGTTCGGCGTGTTCTTCAACCAGCGCACCAACCCGCTGTACAAGGACCTCAAGGCCCTCATGGACTCCGGCGAGCTGGGCAAGCTGCGCCACACCTCGTGGATCATCACCACCTGGTGGCGCCCGCAGCCGTACTACGCGCAGTCCGAGTGGCGGGCGACGTGGGGCGGCGAGGGCGGCGGCGTCCTGGTCAACCAGGCCCCCCACCAGCTCGACCTGTGGCAGTGGATCTGTGGCGTGCCCAAGAGCGTCTTCGCCAAGGTCGCCTACGGCTTCAGGCGTGACATCGAGGTCGAGGACGAGGTCAACGCGCTCGTCGACTTCGGCGACGGCGCGACCGGCACGTTCATCACCTGCGTGCACGACATCGACGGCACCGACCGCCTCGAGATCCTGTGCGACAAGGGCAAGATCGTCGTCGACGGCTCGAACACCGTGAAGATCACCCGTCTGAAGGAGGACGAGGAGGTCATGAGCCAGAACATGGGCATGGACGCCGTCGCGAAGCTCTTCACGGGCCAGCTCGACCGCTCCGAGCTCATGAGCGAGGAGACCAAGGAGTACGGCAACGTCTGGGGTGCCCAGCACTGCGAGGTCATGCGGAACTTCGCCGCCGCGATCCACGGCGAGGAGGAGCTGCTGGCCCCGGGTGCCGACGGCATCCACGGCGTCCGCCTCGCCAACGCGATCCACCTCTCCAGCTGGACCGGTCAGGAGGTCTCCCTCGAGGACTTCGACGAGGACGCCTACCTCGCCCAGCTGAACGAGCGCATCTCCGCCGAGGGCAAGTTCGAGACGAGGAGCTGAACCATGGCCGTGCTGGGTGTCCAGATGATGATGCTGCGCGAGCAGGTCGCCGAGCAGGGCATGTACCCCGTGCTCGAGCGCCTCGCCGCCATGGACCTGAAGGCCGTCGAGGTCAGCCAGATCCCCATGGACGAGACGAACACCGCCGCCCTCGAGCGCGGTCGCGACGAGCTCGGCATCGAGGTCGGCGCGCTGTCGGTCGCCCTCAAGCCGGGCCCGACGGCGACGGGCGACAACCTCGAGGAGCACTACGACAAGATCGTCGCCGACTGCCGTCGCCTCGGGACGCGGTTCGTCCGCATCGGCATGATGCCGTTCACCGCGATGGTGTCGAAGGAGGCCTGCGAGGCGTGGGCCGCCGAGGTCGAGCCCGCGGCGTCCCGGCTGGCCGCCGACGGGATCACGCTGTGCTACCACAACCACCACGTCGACCTGGCCCAGTTCGACGGGGAGCGGATGTTCGACATCGTCCGCCGGGTCGCGCCCAGCGTGAAGTTCGAGGTCGACCTGCACTGGGTGCAGCGCGGCGGCATGGCGCCGCTGGACATGCTCGAGGAGTACTCGGGCGTGTGCAAGCTGATCCACGTGAAGGACTTCCGCGTGGTGGCGGTGCCGCAGGAGGCCGTCGACAAGATGATGTCGGGTGACGTGGCGGGGGGCTTCCAGGGCTTCCTGAACATCGCCCAGTTCGCCGAGGTCGGCCAGGGCAACATGAACTGGCCCAAGCTGCTGCCGGCCGCGATCGACGCGGGCGCGGAGTACTTCTTCATCGAGCAGGACGACACCTACGGGCGCGACCCGTTCGACTGCATCGCCGACTCCCGCGCCTACCTGAAGTCCATCGGCTACTGACGTACCTGCTCGCCGTCACCCGACGGCGAGCAGGGCCTGGCCCCTGCCGTGCCGAATCGCGCCCCGGGGGTCAGCCCAGCTGGTCCAGCATCACGGTGATGCGGGTCTCGGCGTCGGTGACGACGTCGGGGAGGTCGGCGGTGTCGCCCAGGTACTCGCCGCCCTCGTAGGTGAGCGCGACGTAGCGGCCCTCGCGGGCGAGGTACTCCAGGGACGCCCCGGGGGCGACCACCCAGCCCTCGCCGGTGTCCCACTCCGACCACTGCCGCACCTGCAGGCCCTCCTCACCGAGGTCGGCCAGGGGGTCGGTGGCCTGGACCGTGCGCCAGTTGTCGGTGTCGGGGCCCTCCGTGGCGCACGAGGCCAGCTGGGTGCCCAGCTCGGCCATGAACGCCTGGGCGGCCGCGGCGTCCGCGAACACGAACAGGCCGTTGCCCACGACGTGCTCGGGGCCGACCGACTCCTTCACGCGGGTGGCCGTGATCCCGGACGCCGACGCGAGGGTCAGCACCCGGTCGGGGCAGGAGGCACGCCAGACGGCGGTCGTGAACGCCGAGACCTCCTCGTCGCCGGGGCGGTCCTCCTCGGGGAGGGAGAAGCCCTCGGGCAGGGTGCCCAGGGCGCCGGGGATCTCGTTGTCTGCGGTCGGGGTGGGCCGCGGGGTGTGCGGGGCGGCGGTGCGCTTCGGCGGCGTCGCGCTCGGGGCGGCGCTGGGTGTGGTCGTCGTGCCCGACTCCACCGGCTGCGGCGTGAGTGACGGGGTGGCCGTCGACGTGGGCAGCGCGGTGGGGGTCACCACGGGCGTCGGGCTCGGCGTCGCCGCCCCCGACTGGCCGGTGCAGGCCGTCAGGGCGAGCACCGCCAGGGTCGTGGCTGCCAGGGCACTGCGCTTCATCGGTCACCTCTCGTCGCGGACGCCCCCAGTCTCTCACCCGGGGGCGCCGCGATCGGTCACGCCATCGCCAGCAGGTCGGCCAGGACCTGGGCGGGGGGCAGGTCGGCCGCAGCCTCCTCGTGGGGGTCGCCCACGTACTCGCCCGAGGTCGAGTGGATCGCGACCAGGCGCCCGGAGCGTCCCCAGAGGTAGAGGGTGCCGCCGGGGGCCTCGTGCCAGGTCCCGTCGAGTTCGCGCTCGGTCCAGTAGCGCACCGTGAACGTGTCGGCGACGAGGCCCGGCTCGGTGGAGCTCGCCATCATCGTCCGCTCGATGATCGGGTCCTCCGGCGTCCCGATGTTCGGGCCCGGCTCGCCGACCGGCGCGCAGGCGCCGATCTTCTGCTGCAGCTCGGCCATGAAGGCCACGGCCTCCGCCTCGGACCGGAACAGCAGGACGCCGTCGAGCGCGGACGCGTCGCCCGCCTCGATCCGGCCGCGCAGGCGCGAGGCCTCCAGACCGCCCAACGACGGCAGGTCGATCTCGGTGCTGCTCGCGCACACGATGGGCAGGCTCTGGGGCTCGAACGGGCCGAGCTCGTCGGTACCCGTCTCGTTCTCCCGCGGCAGCGGCCGGTCGGCCAGGGCGGTGCCGAAGTCGGCCGGGATGACGCCCGTGTGGGGCGCACCCGGCCGTTCGCTCGTGCTCGGGCCGGGGCTGGGCGTGCCGCTCGGGGTGGCGCTCGGCCGCGGCGAGGGGGTGCCGCTCGGGCGGGAGGTCGCGCTGGGGCTGGGCGTGACCGCGGTGGGGCTCGGGGTCGGGTCGACCGACGGGGACGCCGGGGCGGTCTGGGCGGGGACCGCGGTCTGGCCGGTGCCCGGCAGCAGGTTCACGATCCCGACGCCGGCGAGGGCGACCACGGCGACCGTCGCCGCCGACGCGAGGGCGACCCGGCGCCGGCGGACGGCGCGGCCACGGGACAGGACGGCCGCACCGAGGGCGTCCGGGTCGGGGCCGGAGGCCGGTTCGGCGAACCACAGCTCGTCGCGGAGCTCGTTCTCGTCGATGGGGGTCATGACAGGCTCCTCGTGGCCGGCGCGGCCCCTCCGCGAGAACGGAGGCGGGCGAGCGCACGCGAACAGGTGGACTTGACGGTGCCGACCGAGACGCCGAGCTGCTCTGCCACGTCGGCCTCGGAGAGGTCGGCGTAGTAGCGCAGCACCACCATCGCGCGCTCGTGGGGCGTGAGCCCCGCGAGCTGGCGGACGATGAACGCCCGGTCCTCGACGCCCTCGAACCCCGCCTCGCCGCCCGGATCACGGCGGCGGTCGTCGATGTCGATCGTGATCGCCTCGTAGCGGCGCCGGCGCCAGCGGTCGGTGGTGAGGTTCACCATCACCTTCCGCGTGTACGCCCACGCCGCGCGCTGGTCGATCTTCCGCCAGGCGAGCCACGTCTTCAGCAGGGCGTCCTGCAGGAGGTCGTCGGCGGCCTGACGGTTGCCGGTGAGCAGGTAGGCCGTGTGGTGCAGGGACCCGGTGTGGGCCTGCACGAACGCGGTGAACCCCGCATCCTGGTCGGTGGCCGTCATGCCGAGGAGGACGAGTCAGCGTGCGTTTCGGTTGAGTCCCCCTCAGGCGGGCCGGGACGCCGGGGCGTTCTTCGCGGTCATCCCCGGGTCGGCCTGTACGACGTCGCCCAGGGCCTCGTCGATCGCGGCCCGGACGCCGGCGTCCAGCACCACGCCGCTCGCCTTGACGTTCTCGACGACCTGCTCGGGACGGGAGGCGCCGATGATCGCGCCGGCCACGTTGTCGTTGCCGAGCACCCACGCGACGGCGAGCTGGGCCATGGAGATGCCCAGGTCGTCGGCGATCGGCTTCAGCTCCTGGACGCGGCCGAGCACGTCGTCGTTCATGAAGCGGGCGATCATGTTCGCCCCGCCCTTCGTGTCGGTGGCGCGCGAGCCCTCGGGCAGCGGCTGGCCGGGCAGGTACTTGCCGGTCAGGACGCCCTGCGCGATCGGCGACCACACGATCTGGCTGACCCCGAGCTCGCGGCAGGTCGGCACGACCTCGCCCTCGATCACGCGCCACAGCATCGAGTACTGCGGCTGGCTCGAGATGAGCTGGACGCCGAGGTCCTTGGCCAGCGCGTGCCCGGCCCGGATCTGGTCGGCGGTCCACTCGCTGACGCCGATGTAGAGCACCTTGCCTTGCCGGACCACGTCGGCGAAGGCCTGCATGGTCTCCTCGAGCGGGGTCTCGTGGTCGTAGCGGTGGGCCTGGTAGAGGTCGACGTAGTCGGTGCGCAGGCGCTTCAGCGAGCCGTTGATCGACTCCATGATGTGCTTGCGGGACAGCCCGACGTCGTTGTGGCCCTTGGGGCCGGTCGGCCAGTAGACCTTCGTGAAGATCTCGAGGCTCTCGCGGCGCTCGCCGGCCAGGGCGTCACCCAGAACCGACTCGGCGACGGTGTTGGCGTACACGTCGGCGGTGTCGAAGCTGGTGATCCCGGCGTCCAGCGCCGCGCGGACGCACGCGGTGGCGGCGTCGTTCTCGACCTGCGACCCGTGGGTCAGCCAGTTGCCGTAGATGATTTCCGAGATCTTGAGACCGGAGTTGCCGAGGTGACGAAATTCCATGCCCTCATCTTCGCCGATCCCGACCGCGGCGCGGCGGCACCGGCCCGAACGTCTCACTGCACGCGCGTGAAGCCGTGCTTCTCGTAGAAGCGGATCGCCGGCTTGCGGTGTTCCTCGACCGCGAGGCGCAGCTCGTCGAGGTCCGCCTCGGCGAAGAGGGCGGTGAGGGTGGCGGCGAGCAGCACGCGCCCGTCCCCGACCCCGCGCGCGTCGGGCGCGACGGCCATGTGGTCGAGCTGGCCCACGCCGTCGGCGGTGACGTGCCCCGAGGCGTACCCGATGGGGGTGCCGTCGGCCTCGACCACGAAGGTGAGCAGGTCGGGGTCGTGCACGAGGTCGTGTGCGGTGGCGTAGGTGGTGGGGAACTCCAGGGCGTGGAGGTCGGCCACGAAGTCCAGGTCCGACTCCAGCGCGCGACGGGCGCGGTGGGTGTCGATCGATGCGAGCCACTCGGCCGCGGCGCTGCGGGAGAGGGCGTACACACGGGATGGGGCGCTCACACCACTCCTTCACTCGTTCGGGCAACCGTAGGGGTGGGCCGCCGCGGACGGCAAGGGGTTGCCGGGTCTGGTTCCCGGGTGCAGCACAATGGGGGCGTGCCCGCGCTGATCCCGGTCGACCTGCCCACCACCCCGGCCCTCGTGCTGCGGGGGCGCCGCTTCGACGCGGGGCGTCCGGCCGTGATGGCGATCGTGAACCGCACCCGGGACTCCTTCTTCGTCACCGCGGGCGCCGACGCCCTCGAACCCGCACTGGACGCACTCGCTGCGGCCGTGGCGTCCGGTGCCGACATCGTCGACGTGGGCGGCGTCCGGGCGGGCCAGGAGGGGGAGTGGGTGGACGTGCCCACCGAGGTGGCGCGGGTCCGGCCGTTCCTGGAGGCCGCGCGCGAGCGCTTCCCCGACCTGGTCCTGAGCCTGGACACGTGGCGCACCGAGGTCGTGGACGCCTGCCGTGACGCCGGCGTCGACCTGGTCAACGACACCTGGGCCGGGGCCGACCCCGACCTGGTGCACGCGGCCGCCGAGCTGGGCGCGGGCTATGTCGTCTCGCACACGGGTGGGTTGCCGCCGCGCACCGACCCGGTGGACGTGAGCTACGGCGACGACCCTGACGACGTCGTCCGCTCGGTGCTGGACGGGCTCGCCGTGGGCGCGGCGCGGGCGGTGGCTGCGGGCGTCCGGCCCGAGGGTGTGCTGGTCGACCCGACCCTCGACTTCGGCAAGACGACCCGTAACTCGCTGCGGGTGCTGCGGGCCACGGCGTCGGTGGCGTCGCTGGGGTACCCCGTGCTGCAGGCCATCTCGCGCAAGGACTTCGTGGGCGAGACCCTCGACCTGCCCGCCGACGAGCGCCTCGAGGGGTCGCTCGCCGCGACCGCGGTGGCGGCCTGGCTGGGGGCGACGGTGTTCCGCACGCACGACGTGCGGGCGACGCGGCGGGTGCTCGACATGGTGGCGTCCGTGCGCGGCGACCGCCCGCCCGCGGTGGCGGTGCGCGGCGAGCCGCGGGGGGCCTGATGCAGTTCGAGAACTGGATCGACCGGCAGATCCGCGAGGCCATGGAGCGTGGCGAGTTCGACAACCTCCCCGGCGCCGGCAAGCCGCTCGAGCTCGACTCCTCCGAGGACTGGTGGATCAAGGCCAAGATCAAGGCCGAGAACCTCGACGCGGTCCTGCCGGGGCCGCTCGCGCTGCGCCGCGAGGTCGAGGGCATCGCGGACGCCGTGGCCGACTGCCGCTCGGAGGCGGAGGTCCGCGAGCGGTGCGAGGCGCTGAACGAGCGGATCCGTGACTACTACCGCCGCCCCGAGACCGGCCGGCGCATCATCGTGCGGCTGGTCGACGTGGACGCGGTCGTGGCGGGGTGGCGCCAACGCGGAATTGGTTAGTACGACCACAGTCGTAGCGGCGCGCCCGGATCGGGGACCACGGGCCGAGGAAACCGCGCGACAACCCGGCGGGGGCCGACTTACCGTGGAAGGACCATGAGCAGCACCATCCCTGACACCCCCGACGAACCCACGATCGAGAAGCCGGTCCTGACGCTGTCGGTGACCGCCCTTGCGGCCGGCGCGCTGGCCGCGGTGACCTCGGCCGTGATCGGTTCGCACCTCGGCACGGCCGGCACCCTGACCGGCGCCGCGCTCGGCTCGATCATCGGCGCCTTCTCGACCGCGCTGTACACCTTCGGGCTGCAGCGCACCTGGCACGCGTTGGGCGCGCTGACCCCGCGGCGGGCGAAGCTGGTCGCCGGCGTCCTGCTGACGGCGCTGGTGGCGTTCGTCGTCGCGCTGGGCGCCATCACCGGCTTGGAGAAGGCCACCGGCACCTCCTTGGCCGGCGAGCCCGGCACGACCGTCGAGCGCGTGCGGGTCGTCACGGTCCAGCGTCCGGCCGCCGCGGGGGCCGAGGTGGCCGACGAGGCCGCACCCGCGGCGTCTGAGAGCGCCACGCAGGACCCGGTCACGGCCGACCCGATGCTCGCCACCCCCAGCCCCGCTGAGCCGCAGCCCGGGGCGTCCGCGGAACCGACCCCGAGCGAGACGCCGGCGCCGACGGAACCGACCACCCCGACCGACAGCCCGACCGCCGGGACCCCGGTCCCGAGCACGCCGAGCGCCCCGGCCGAGCCGGGCACGGGGGCGTGAGTCACTCGTCGGCGTTGATCAGGTAGCGGCAGCCGCGCTCGACGTAGTCGCGCAGGAGGCGGGCGTCCTCCTCGGCGAGGGCGAGGGTGTCGATCGCTTGGTCCATGCAGTCGGCCCAGCGCTGGGCCATGCGCGCCGTGACCTTGTACGGCATGTGCCGCATCTTCAGCATGGGCGCCCCGCGGGTGCGTGAGTAGGTCATCGGTCCGCCCCAGTACTGCTCGAAGAACATCAGCAGGCGGTTCTCGGCGCCGTCCCAGTCGTCCTGGGGGTAGAGGGCGGCGAGTTCGGGGTCCTTCCGCACCTCGCGGAAGAACTCCCCGATGAGCCGACGGAACGCCGGCGCGCCCCCGATCCGGTCGTAGAAGGTCTCCTCCTCGACCAGATCAGGTGCGGCGCTCATGTCCCTCATTCTCACCCCGTTCCCCGTGGTCCGGGCCGTTTTCGGGAACTCTGGCAGCGGTCCGGGGGAGGGTAGGTCCCCCGGGTGGACGTCCTCCCTTCTTGCGGCCGGCGGGGGCCTTCTGGCAAGCTGGAGGGCTGTCCGAACGCGGGTGGCCCGCCCGGGGAGCCGGGCCCACCGCAGGAAGAGTCACACGATGATGGCCACCCGACCGCTCCGTCGCGCACGCGCGACGATGCAGCGTCGTGGGTGTGGCCTGCCCGAGTTCGGCCAGGCTCAGCGCTGACCGAGGGCCTGGATCGCGACTCTCTCCTGCGGCACCACCGTGCCACCACCCCGGCGTGAGCCGGATCCATGCCCTGTTGCACGCACACCACCACCAACAGGAGGACGACATGAACCGTTTCCCGGTGCCGCTGACCGGCACCGACAACACCTTGATGTGGGCCGAGGAGGCCGGCATCGAGGAGTCCGCACGCGCCCAGCTGCGCAACGTCGCCGAGCTGCCCTGGACGCACGGCGTCCGCGTGATGCCGGACGTGCACTACGGCAAGGGGGCCACGGTCGGCTCCGTCATCGCCATGAACCAGGCCGTCGCGCCGGCGGCCGTGGGCGTCGACATCGGCTGCGGCATGACCGCCGTGCGCACCAACCTGCGCCCGGACCAGCTGCCCGACGACCTGGGCGTGCTGCGCCGCGGGATCGAGCGGGGCGTCCCGGTCGGGTTCGGCGCGCACAAGGGCGAGCCGCGCGCGGTCGGTCTGCACGACGACCTCGGCCGGCGCTACGCGACCATCCTCGACCGGTTCGAGGGGCTCAAGGCCCACGAGCTGGTGCGCGGGAAGTGGGCGCCCGCGGCGTCCAAGGCCTCGACGCAGGTCGGCACGCTGGGTGGAGGCAACCACTTCATCGAGCTGTGCGCCGGCGACGACGACCGGGTGTGGGTGACCCTGCACTCCGGCTCGCGCGGCACGGGCAACCAGCTCGCGCAGGTGCACATGGAGCGGGCGCAGGGCCTGGCCCACAACCAGGGCCTGGTCGACCGCGACCTGTCGGTGTTCCTGTCCGGGACGCCGCAGATGGACGCCTACCTCCACGACCTGTGGTGGGCGCAGGACTACGCGCTGCTCAACCGCGACGTGATCCTGCGGTCGGTCACCGACGAGCTGCGGCACCGCATTGACGGCATCGCGTTCGACGAGCCGATCCGCTGCCACCACAACTACGTGGCGGTGGAGACGTACGACGACACCGAGCTGGTCGTGACCCGCAAGGGCGCGATCCGGGCCGGCAAGGGCAACCTGGGCGTCATCCCGGGCTCGATGGGGACGGGGTCCTACATCGTGCGCGGGCTGGGCAACCCGGCGTCGTACGAGTCGGCGTCCCACGGCGCCGGACGCCGGATGTCGCGGAACGCCGCGCGCCGGCAGTTCACCGCGGACGACCTCGCGGCCCAGACCGCGGGCATCGAGTGCCGCAAGGACGCCGGCGTGGTCGACGAGATCCCGGCGGCGTACAAGGACATCGACTCGGTCATCGACGACCAGCGTGACCTCGTCGACGTCGTGGCGCGCCTGCGGACGCTGCTCTGCGTGAAGGGCTGACCGGTCGGGCGGGGCCTCCGCGGCTCCGCCCGACCCGCGACTAGGATCGGCGCGTGACCTCCAGGAAGTTCGTCGACGTCGTGCTCGCGCTGCTGGCCCACTTCGCGGTGGGCATCAGCTGGGTCGCGGTGGCCGCGTCGGTGATGGGCTCGCTCGACGTGCTGCGGCGCATGCTGATGAACTCCGAGTTCGCGTGGGACACCGGCCGGCTGCCCCAGCCCTGGGCGATCCCGCTCGCGCTCGTCGCGGCCTGGATCAGCCACCGCTTCTTCCTGTGGTCGATGCGCCGCGCGGGCAACGGGAAGCTCGCGTGGGGGGCGCGCACGATCGCGTGGTCCGGAGCCCTCCTCGGCGTGCTGCTGGGGGCGTACCTGTGGACGCCGGCCCTGCTCGTGGGCGCCCAGGTGGGTCCTGAGGCGGGGCAGTCCCGGCCGTGGGGCCCGCTGGCGTGGGCCGCCCACCACGCCCGGCTGGCCCTCCCGGCGGCCATCGGGCTTGTCACCGCCGGTTACCTGCTCCTCTCGCGGCACTCGCCCATCGTTGTGATTGTCAAAACCCTCCTGCGCCGGATTCGTGGACGACGCGGCGCCGCTGTGGCAAGGTGACGTCAAGCCGACCGATCCCTACCACAAGGAGATCACCTGGCTGGCCGACACCGGCATTTCGACCGGTTGGGACGACGGGACCTTCCGCCCGTGGGAGCCGATCAACCGTGACGCCATGGCGGCCTTCCTCTACCGCATGGCGGGGGAGCCCACCTGGGACGCCCCGGCGGCCTCCCCGTTCGTCGACGTCACCACGAAGACGGCGTTCTACGACGAGATCACCTGGCTCGCCGACGCCGGCATCTCGAAGGGTTGGAACGACAAGACCTACCGTCCGCTGGACGCCATCAACCGTGACGCGATGGCTGCCTTCCTGTACCGCTTCGTCGACAACCTGGGCGTCCCCCAGGTCGTCGGCTGACGGTCGCCGACACACCGGACGCCCCGTCCCCCGTGCGTGGGGGGCGGGGCGTCCGCCGTTGGTGGGTGTCGCTCAGAGCCTCTTCTGCCAGCACCCCTCGACGCCGACGGGCACGAATCCCAGCGCGTCGTTGATGGCGAGCATCGGGCGGTTCTCGACGGCGTTCCACGTGTGCACGCGGCGCGCCTCGGGGTTGGCCTCGACCAGGCGGGCGAGGTTGGCGAGCTTCGTCCACATCCCGAGGCCGTGGCCGCGGTGGTGCGGCAGCACGAGGGTCTCCTCCTGCCAGACGCCCGCGGGGTTCTCCTCGGGCCAGGCCAGGTGCGTGTAGGCGGCGACTTCCCCGGTCCCCGCGTGCAGGGCGACCGTCACGACGGACCGCTGCCCGGCCACCACCTGGCGGTGCTCGACGTCGATGAGCCGCTCCGGCGTCCAGACGCTGGGGTCGTACTCCATGCCGCCGGCGGGCGGGTCGGTCGACATGCGCTCCATCACCCGGCACACGCCCTCGCGGTGCTCGGGCGGGGTCGAGTCGCCCCACGACGCCAGCACGTAGCCGTCGCTGCCCGCCCCCTCCTCGAGCACGGACGCCGCGCGCTGCAACAGGTCGGGGGTCAGGTCGAGGCGGCTGGGGGTCTCGCAGAGCTCGAGGGTCCAGCCGTCGGCGACGAGCCAGCGCGCGGCGGGGCTGTCGGGGTCGACGGCGCCGGCCCCGCTGGTGGGGACGATCGCGTCGGGGCGTCCGGTCGCGTCGGCGGAGTCGGCGTAGGCCTGCCACACCGTGCGGCCGTGGGCGATCCCCTCGGCGAGGGCGGCCTCGAACAGCGCGCGCCCGATGCCGCGGCTGCGTGCGCTGGGGCGGACGCCGACCCAGACCTGGGCGGTCTGGAGGTCCTGCTTGAGCATGAGGACCATCGAGGCGAAGCCCAGTGCGTCGGCGGGGGTGCACGTCTCGGGGTCGGTGCCGTCGGCGAGGGCCACCCAGTGGGGTTGGTCGGCGTAGTCGGACCCGAAGAGCCGCGCGGTGCGCGCCCGGGCGGACTCGGCGAAGTCGTCGTGGCCCACGAGGTCGCGGAGCACCTCGGCCTCGACGTCGGCGAGGGCGTGCACGACGGGGTGGGGCTCGGCGTCCCGGGCGGGCGGCGTCGGGACGCGGTGGATCTGGATCACAGCGCAGACGCTAGCGCCACCAGGGTGGGCGAGGTGCCCGCATCGACGCGGACGTCGGCGATCTCGTCGGCCCGGGTCGGGCCGTGGTTGACGATGACCAGCGGCTTGCCCTGCTTGGCCACGTGCCGGGCGAACCGCAGGCCGGACATCACGGTCAGGCTCGAGCCCGCGACGAGGAGCGCCTCGGCCGCGTCGACCAGCGCGTAGGCCGCCTCGACGCGCGGCTTGGGCACGTTCTCGCCGAAGAACACGACGTCGGGCTTGAGCATCCCGCCGCACACGGAGCAGGGCGGCACCACGAAGTCGTCGGGGTCGGCGATGTCGGCGTCCCCGTCGGGGCGCAGCTCGGCCGACCCGGCCGGGATCACGCCCGTCACGCCCGGGTTGGCGGCCTCGAGGCGCGTCTGCAGGGTGGCCCGCGAGGACAGGTCGCCGCAGTCGAGGCAGATCACCCGGTTGATCAGCCCGTGCAGGTCGACCACCTCGCGCGACCCGGCCTCGGAGTGCAGGCGGTCGACGTTCTGGGTGATCACCGGGACACCCAGCGCGGCCAGCGCCTGGTGGCCCCGGTTGGGGTGCGCGGCGCCGAAGGAGCGGAACCCCATCATCGACCGGAACCAGTACCGGCGCCGGGCCTCGGGGCGGCCGATGAAGTCGCGGTACTGGATCGGGTTGGTGGGCCGGCTCTCGGGCCCGCGGTAGTCGGGGATGCCGGAGTCGGTCGAGATGCCCGCCCCCGTGAGCGCGACCCAGCGCCGGCCGCGCAGTGCGGACGCCACGGCCTCCACCTGGGCGGGGGGCGGTTCGGGGATCGGCACGTCGTCGAGCCTACGCGACCGCTCAGTCCGGCATCTGGAAGGATCGGGGCATGCCCCCCGCACCCCTGCGCCGCCTCGGGGAGGCCGCGCTGCGCAGCAAGGATGTCGACCGCCTCCTCCGACCGGCCTTGGTGCGTGTCCGTGCAGCCGGCTGGCAGGCCACCCAGATGGCCGAGACGGCCGCCGAGGCGGCGCGACGACGCCGGACCGGATCCGCCGTGACCACGGTGGCGGGGGACGCCGCCCTCATCGCTGCGGGGGAGCGGGTCGCGGTGCTCGCGGAGTTCAGCCGGGGGGCGGAGGTCCGTCCGTGGGCCGTGCGGATGGCGGGTGCGCTGGCCGCGGCGGGCTACCCGTGCATCATCGTGGCCGCGCGGTCGCGGGCCGCCCGCGTCGAGGCACCGGCGGAGCTGCCCGCCGGAGTGGCCGTCGTGTCCCGCGGCAACGCCCGGCTCGACTTCGGGTCGTGGGCGGCTGCGCTCGAGGCCTTCCCGACCCTGCTGGAGGCGCGGCACGTCCTGCTCACGAACGACTCGATCATCGGGCCGTTGGGGGAGGAGGGGCAGGTCGCTGCACTCCTGTCCCGGGGCGAGGCCAGCGGGGCCGACGTGTTCGGTGCCACCCGGGGCCTCACCGGTTCGGACCACCTCCAGTCCTTCTGGCTCCAGTTCAACGGCAGCCTCGGCCACCCCGCCGTCGCCGGGTTCCTGGCGGACCTGCCCGCCACCACGGACCGTTCCGATCTCAACGTGCGTTACGAGATCGGCCTCTCGACCCTCATGCGCGAGCAGGGGCTGACGCTCGGCTGGGCCTGGGATGCCTCGTCGTTCGGCCTGCCGCCCCACTACAACCCCTCGCTGTGCTGGCGGGATCTGCTGGCGGCCGGCTTTCCCTTCGTCAAGCGCAAGCTGCTCAGTGACCACCCACGGTTCAGGGAGGCGCGCCGTGAGGTGCTGGAGCACGCGCGGGCCCACTTCGGGGCCGACCTGGCGTAGGCCCTCGACCTCAGGCCACCGTCCCGAACCGGACGTGGCGTCGAGGCGCGCGGGCAGGGTCCACCCGCGTTGGTGGCAGCACCTCGGGGAGCCCGTCGGGCCCGAGCCGGATCTCCCACCGGCTGCCCGGCGGCGCGTTGGGATGGGGTTCGACCAGGTTGTGGTGGTGTCGGCAGACCAGCACGCAGTTGGCCAGGGACGTCTCGCCACCGGCGACCCACGGCACGATGTGGTGGGCGTCGCCGTGGGTGGGTGGTCGGTCGCAGCCGGGGAAGACGCACCCACGATCCCTCTGCACGAGGGCCACGCGCAGGTCGGGTGGCACGAGCCGCTTCGTGCGCCCCACGTCGAGCGGGACCCCCTCGCCGTCGAGCACGGCGGGCAGGATGTCGGCGTCGCAGGCCAGCAGGCGCAGCTGTTCGGCGGTGATGCCGACGCCCCGCTCGACGAGCCCGGCGCCGACGCAGTCGGAGAGCAGGCTGTCGTAGTCGATGACCACGCTGATGCGGGGGCGGTCGCCGCCGTGGGCCGGGGCGTCCTGGTGCAGGGCGGCCAGTCGGGCCAGTTCGACGAGCGCGTCGGCCCGCCGCTGGGTGGGCGTCAGGATCGAGGCGAGCGGGTCGCGCATCTCGAGCGCAGACCGGTGCCGGTGCCGCGCGATCGCCTCGACCTGGACGCGCAGCAGCTCGGCGTCGGCGGTGGGCAGGTGGCCCTTGACCAGGGTCGAGCCGTGCCCGTCGTCGGTGAAGGTGAGGCCGCGCCCCTTGCGGGCCATCTCGAGCTCGCGTTCGAGGCGTTTGGCCTCGGCGGCCTCGCCGACCTCAGGGGCGATGCAGTCGAGCAGGTGGCGGCCCAGCCGGCCGAGCTCGACCGAGTGGAACGTCGCCGCCTGCACCACCATCTCGACCTCGGCGGCCGCGACCTGCGCGTGCGAGAAGTCGTCGGGCAAGGTGTCGAGCACACGCGTGATCGCACTCGCCTGCTGCGGGCGCACCTCGCCGTCGAGCGCCGCCTCGCGCAACAACGGGAACCGCTGCAGCCGCCCCGCCTGCTTCACCAGCCCGCTCGCCTCGGCGGGGGACAGGCGGTGCGTGTCGGTCAGCCACCCCCGCGTCGTGACGCCCACCTCGACCACGCTCGCCTCGGCGGCCTCGGCCTCGCCCACCAGCGACACGAGCAGGGACTGCAGCCGACCGGCCTCGACCACCGCCATGCCCAGCACCGCCAACCGCTGCGCGGGGGACAGCAGCGACCGGTCGTCGGCGACCGCGGCATCGAGCGCGCGGCCGACCGCGGCGAGGGCCTCGCCGGTCTGGGTCGCGAACTCGATCTCCATACCGCACACGCTACGAGGCGCCTCCGACATTTCTTGCGCATTCGCTGACCATTCGAGTTCACCGACAAACTCGTTACCAACCCGTGACTGTGTGGCATTTCGATGTGGCACTCAATCCGCCTTTGACTAGTAAGAACGCAAGCAAGAGATGAATGTCAAGGGGGTTCCCCGAAATTGTGGAAAACAATTCCAGACTCCGGGAGGAGTGGCGCGCGGCAGGGCTCAGGATCGCGACAAGGCGGCATCGGCCCTTGTCGTGCCATGATGGGCGGCATGCGAGCGCTGGCGAAGATGCAAGCGGGCCCGGGTCTGGAACTCGTGGACCGCCCCGAACCCACCTGCGGCGACTGGGACGTGAAGATCCGCGTCCTGCGCGCGGGCCTGTGCGGCACCGACCTGCACCTGCAGCAGTGGGACGACTGGGCCGCCAGCATGGTGAACGCTCCCCAGACGATCGGGCACGAGTTCTACGGCGAGATCGTCGAGGTGGGCCAGGACGTCAAGGAGCTCCAGCCCGGTGACAAGGTGAGCGGCGAGGGCCACATCGTGTGCGGCTACTGCCGCAACTGTCGGGCCGGACGCCGCCACCAGTGCATCCGGACCGTCGGCCTCGGCGTCAACACCGACGGCGCTTTCGCCGACTACGTCGTCCTGCCGGTCGAGAACGTGTGGAAGCACCCCGACTGGGTCGACCCCGACCTCGGCGCGGTCTTCGACCCGCTCGGCAACGCCACCCACACCGCGCTGCAGTGGAACATGGCCGGGGAGGACGTCCTCGTCACCGGCGCCGGCCCGATCGGCGTCATGGCCGCGGCCATCGCCCGGCACGCGGGCGCGCGCAACATCGTGGTCACCGACCTCTCCGACTACCGGCTCGAGCTCGCGAACGCCGCCGGCGCCGACCTCGTCGTGAACTCCGGCACCACCCGCCTGCGCGACGTGCAGCTGGGGCTGGGCATGAAGGAGGGCTTCGACATCGGCCTGGAGATGTCGGGTGCCCCCCAGGCCGTCGCCGAGATGATCGACAACATGAACCACGGCGGCAAGATCGCCATGCTGGGCCTGCCGGCGTCCGACTACGCCATCAACTGGGGCAAGGTCATCACCCACATGCTGACGATCAAGGGCATCTACGGTCGCGAGATGTTCGAGACCTGGTACCTGATGACCTCGATGCTGTCGACGTCGGACGGCCTCAAGGACGCCGTGCGCTCGGTCATCACGCACCGCTTCGCCGCCGAGGACTGGGAGGAGGCCTTCGCCACCGCCCGCGCCGGGCAGTGCGGCAAGGTCATCCTCGACTGGAGCTGAAGGGACAACCATGTACGGAGCATTCGAGGGCCACCTCAAGGCCACCCTGGCCGAGATCGAGTCGGCCGGCCTGACCAAGCGTGAGCGGGTGATCACGACGCCCCAGTCGGCCTCCATCGGGGTCACGAGCTCCGACGCCCCCGTGCTCAACTTCTGCGCCAACAACTATCTCGGGCTGGCCGACAACGACCGGATCATCGCGGCCGCGCACGCCGGCCTGGACGCCTTCGGCTTCGGGATGGCGTCGGTCCGCTTCATCTGCGGCACCCAGACCCCGCACCGCGAGCTGGAGCAGCGCATCTCGGCGTTCCTGGGCACCGACGACACGATCCTGTTCAGCTCCTGCTTCGACGCCAACGGCGGCGTCTTCGAGGCCCTCTTCGGGCCCGAGGACGCCATCATCTCCGACGAGCTGAACCACGCCTCGATCATCGACGGCGTCCGCCTGTGCAAGGCCCAGCGGTACCGCTACCGCAACGCCGACATGGCCGACCTCGCCGCCCAGCTCGAGGCGGCGTCCGGTGCCCGGTTCAAGGTCATCGTCACCGACGGCGTCTTCTCCATGGACGGCGCCTACGCGCCGCTGCGCGAGATCTGCGACCTGGCCGAGGCCCACGACGCGCTGGTGCTGGTCGACGACTCCCACGCCGTGGGCTTCGTCGGCGAGGGCGGCCGCGGCACCCCCGAGCTCTTCGGCGTGATGGATCGCGTCGACATCATCACCGGCACCCTCGGCAAGGCGCTGGGTGGGGCGTCCGGCGGCTACGTGAGCGCGCACGCCGACATCGTCGAGCTGCTGCGCCAGCGCGCCCGGCCCTACCTGTTCTCCAACTCGGTGGCCCCCACGGTCGTCGCCGGCTCGACGGCCGCGCTCGAGCTCATCGAGGGCAGCGCCGAAGGGCGGGCCCGCCTGATCGAGAACACGCTCCTGTTCCGCGAGCTGATGACGGAGTCGGGCTTCGACCTTGACCCGTTCGCGGGCGTGGAGTCCCAGGCCGTGCGCCCCGACGACGTGCCGCCGCACCCGATCACGCCGGTGATGTTCCCCGGCGAGGACGGCGCGCGCCTGGCCGGCACGATCGCCGACCACATGCTGCGCGAGAGCGGGGTCTACGTGATCCCGTTCAGCTTCCCGGTCGTGCCGCGCGGCAAGGCCCGCATCCGGGTGCAGCTGTCCGCGGCGCACAGCACCGAGGATGTCCGCGCCTGTGTGGACGCCTTCGTCGCAGCTCGCGACGCGTGCTCAGCCTGAACAGGCAATCAGTGCTGCGACTTCGTCGCCGAGCGCACCCGTCCCGCCGATGAGCGTGATCCTTGCGTCGGACCGCTTGCGCAGGAACGCGGCAGTGTCAGACGGCAGACACTCGCGCCTGCTCAGCAGCAGCGTCCCGGGGGCCGTAACCTGCAATCCGGTCGAGACCAGGGCGTCCGGGTAGCTCTCACCGCTAGCGACGTAGGCGACACCACCCGCAGCGGATCCAGATCGGGCGGCGACCAAGGCGGCCGTTTCGTAGCGGTCCTGGCCCGCGATGCGCTCAGTGGGGGCCACTGATCCCAGTGCTGATTCCATGGTCGCAGTGATGCGCGCGGTGCCGCCAAGAACGAGGATGCGATCGACCTGCAGGCGTCGGAGTTCCTCCACCGTGTCGGTCGAGGGAGCGCCCTCACCCGGAACCAAGAGGATCGGCCCTGCCCCGCCCGACAGGGGACCGCCAACCAGGGCGTCGGCGAAGTCGCGACCGCTGGCCACGTGGGCCACGGTTGCCTGCCGGAACGCCGTCCGCGAGATCTCCAGCGCGGTGTCGTATCGCGTTGAACCGTGGACACGTTCCACCAGGGCGCCGGTTGCGGCCTTCCCGATCGCGGCCATCACGCTGTCGGACACTGCCGACGTGCCGCCGATCACGACGACACGTTTGGGGCGCAGCCGACGCAGTTCGTCATGCACGGCCGAGGGCAGCACCGCGGGGGGGCTGAGCAGGATGGGGGAACCTTCACGGAGTGCCCACGGACCCGCAGCCAACGCATCGGCGTAGTTCGACCCCGTGGCGACGAAGACCGTCGAGGCGCCCGCAGGAAAACCCACCCGCGAGGCGGCGACCGCCGTGTCGAATCGGGTCGCCCCGCTGATGCGCGACGAACGACCGCTCACCACCACGCCGTCCTTGGCCGTCCAGGTCAACGTTGCCTTCGCATACTGCTTGGTGCACGTGCCGTCCTTGCACGTGATCGCACTGGTCGCACCGCCGAGAGCGCCGAAGCCCAACTCCGCGGCTCGGCTGTAGATGGCCGTCATTTCCGGCCGCAGCGTGGAGCCGGGCTTGGCCTGCACCGGGGCCGCGTCGGAGGTCGACACCGACCCGGGGAACCACGTCTTCATGTAGCGGTAGAAGTTGCGGTTGCCGTACGCCGAGCAGAGGTCACCCTCGGCCGTGACCGCTGCCAGCGCCGCTGCGTTCGGAACGTACGGGGTGTAGTTGTAGAGCCCCGCCGTCGCCTGATTCTTGATGACGAACTGGGCAGTGCCGCAGAGCGGCTCGGGATTGAAGGCGACGGTGTTGACCGCCTCCTTCTTGTGGCGGTAGTTGTCCGGATGCTGCCGGTAGATCTGGAACCGCTCAGCGGCCCCGTACACTTGCCCGAAGAAGGTCGCCCGGGCGGGGTCGCACCGCTGGAAGTCCGGGCACCCCAGACCGGTCGCTTTCGCGTAGCGGTCGGCGTAGAGGAGGTCACCGGAACCGGTCACCAGGGCCTGTTCCTTCTGCAGCAGCACCAGCAGCACCTGGGGATTGATCTCGCACGCCTGTGCGGCGGCGATGACCACCTCAGCCGCTGTGGCCCCTGCCTTGGCCGCAACCGGCTCGCAGTAGGACGTCTTGGGGCGCTCGGGGATGTCGCTGAGGTGATCCTTGAGGCAGGGGGTCCCGTCGGGACCGGGCACGCACCCGGCGCCCATCGTGGCGATGAAGGCCGAGACCTCGTCAGTGGTCATGGTCGACGGGTTGAAGAACGACCCGTCGGAGATGATGTTGCCGGGGTCGAAACCCTCCAGTCCAGTGGCGGCCTGGGCGGCCGGGGAGGTCAGCCCCGCGAGGAGCAGGGACGCGGTGGTGGCGAGGGCCAAGGCGCCACGGCGCCAAGTGGTGAGGGCGGACATCAACGGCACGCCGGCAGCAGGGTCTCGTGGATGGGGAGCGATTGCGACCCGCCGATCGGAATCACCTTGGCCCCGGGCTTGGCCTTCAAGTAGTCGATGACGCCCTCCGGGAGGCAGGTTCCCGGCGACAACAGCAACGGGCCGGGTGCAGCCGTCTGCAGGCCCACCGTGACCAACGCGTCAGGGTAGTTCGTGCCAGTGGCGAGGTAGACCTGCTTCACGGACCCGGGAAAGCCCTGCTTGGCCACCGCGACGGCGGTGTCGTACCGGTTGGGACCCGCGACTCGTGTCACTCTGTAGCCGCGCTGGCTGAGGTCGGTCACGATGGCCTCGCTGACGCTGCTCGTTCCTCCGAGCACGGTGACGTGGGTGGCGCGCAGACGCTTCAGCTCGGCGTGGACGGCCGGGTGGAGACCGCCCGATGCCGGTGCGAGCAGCAGCGGCCCACGTCCCTTCGCCAGCGGTCCCCCCACCAGGCCGTCAGGGAAGAGTTCCCCGCTGGCCAGGAAGACGTCCCCTGTCGGGTTCACGTCCGGGGGAGCCGCGCCCGCGCCCGAGCCGGTCTCGTCGAGGGCCGGCGGATCGACCGGCACGATCGGGTCCACCGGTGTCGGCGGGGCGGCAGGGGTCGGGAAGCCCGCCGCCGAGATGGCGGTGGCCGTGAGGTAGGCGTTCTCGCCCGCGACACGATTCACGTCGGCAGCGGGGAGTGCCTTGCGGACCGCCTCCTCCACCGACGGTTGCAGCGCCGCCGTTCCGCCGACGAGAACGACGCGGCTGGGCTGGAGCCGGCGCAGTTCAGTCAGGGTGGGCTCCGGGAGGGCGGCTGGTGCCGACAGGAGGACCGGGCCACCGACCGCATTCGCCCACGGTCCGACAGCCAGCGCATCCTTGAAGTTGCGGCCCGTGGCCAAGAACACCGTAGTCGCGCCCTGCGGGAACCCCAGTTCCGAGACGCGCGCGGCTGTGCTGTACCTGTCGTCGCCGGCGATACGGTTCGAGACGACAGGGAGAGGCGCGACGTCCTTGAACTCGGTGTCCATCGCCTTGCGGACACCCGCGCGGATGCTCGTCATCTTCGCGTAGACCTTGTCACCGGGGCACGAGGTCGCATTCTCGTCGCGGTGGCCCGAGATCGCGGCCAGGTGCGGACTGCCGCCGTCCTGGCCCGAGCTGCCCCAGGTGCGGCCGGCCGGGTCGACCCCGTGCAGGCGGAACTTCCACGCGATCACGCGCTGCAGGGTGTCGAGTGTCTTGGCCGAGGGCTCGACCTGCGAGTAGTCGCCCATCAGCGAGATGCCGAACGTCCGGTAGTTGGTCGCGCCGAACGCATGCCCGCCCGTCGTGGCCGTGGTGACGCCGCCGCCCCGGCCCTCCCAAGCCCGACCGAACCGGTCGACGAGCACGTTGTAGGCGATGTCGTTCCACCCACGCCCCTTGATGTGGTACGCCTGAATCGACCGTAGGATGCCGGGGACATCGGCCTCGGCGTAGTCATTCTTGCCGGCCGTGTGGTGGATCATCGCCCCCGTCACAACGCCCGGGGTGTAGGAGCGACGCACCAGGGTCTCATCGGCGTTCCAGGCGGCTCGCGACAGGATGTCGGGCGACTTGTGGGCGTACTCGGACGCCGTCGCATCAGTCTGCGTCACGGCGGTGCTGTACACCTGTAGGGACGCCGCGACCGGCTCGTCGGCCACGACCGCCGCCTCGACCTTCGCCGCCGCCGAGACGACGAGCGGTGCCGTGCCGACCCGTCCGCCGGCCTGCTCCTCATCCACGTGCACCTCGACCCAGTCGCCGGGGACCTCATCCACGACCGGGCGCAGGAATACTTGTGCGGCCTCGGCTTCTGCCGGCAGGGTGACCGCCGCGATGGCGACCTCACCATCGACCTTGGCCGACGCCGTGGTGACCCCGACGGGGGCGGGCACGTCGGCCTCGGCGGGCAGTGCTTCGGCCAGCTCTGCGGCCTCTCCCTTCGATGCACGCGTGGTGATCACCACCTCGCGGGTCACCTCAGCAGACGCCGTGGGCGCCGCGTGGCCCTCGACGACCGTCAGCGGTGACGCGGCAAGGGTGAGAGCTGTGATGAGCGTGAGGGCGCGTAGACGCATGGAGAGCTCCGGGATGAGACGACGAAGACGGTGAACACCCTAGGGCCCGGAGGCGGCGTTGTCTCCACCATCCAAGAACCCTTTACGTGGGGCTCAGCCTGTGGGTGGAGTTTTCCCTGAGGACACCCCGTCCCGGGGATGTTCCCGCGCCGAGGTGGGCGCGGTTGGATGGGCCCATGACCGACACCACTCATGCCTGGGCCGTACGCACCCAGGGCCTGCGCAAGACCTTCCGTGGCGGGGCCAGCGTCGCTGTCGCTGGGCTCGACCTCGCGGTCCCGCGCGGCGGCGTCCACGCCCTCCTCGGCCCCAACGGCTCGGGCAAGACCACCGCCCTGCGCATGCTGCTGGGGCTGCTGCGCCCCGACTCCGGGACGATGGAGGTGCTCGGCCACACGGTCCCCGACGAGCTGCCGCAGGTCATCGACCGCGTCGGCGCGATCGTCGAGTCGCCCAAGTTCTTCCCCACCATGTCGGCCCACACGAACCTGGCCCTGCTGGCCCGGGCGGTCGGCGTCCCCGTGGCGCGCGTCGGCGAGGTGCTCGAGCAGGTCGGCCTGGCGGCCCGGGCCCGCGACGACGTGGGTCGCTACTCCCTCGGCATGAAGCAGCGGCTGGCGATCGCCTCCACCCTGCTCAAGGACCCCGAGCTGCTCATCTTCGACGAGCCCACCAACGGCCTCGACCCCGCCGGCATCCACGAGGTGCGCACCACGATGCGCTCCCTGGCCGACGCCGGGCGCACCGTGGTCGTCAGCTCCCACCTCCTCGCCGAGGTGCAGCAGGTCGCCGACACCGTCAGCATCATCGGCCGCGGGCGCCTGCTGCGCTCGGGCCACGTCAGCGAGCTCCTCGGCGGTGGCGGCCGCGTGCGCGTCGTCGTGAAGCCGACCGACGCCGCGGCCCGCGTCCTCATGGACGCCTCCTACGAGGTCAGCCCCGCCGCCGACGGTGCCCTCGTCGTCGGACGCCCCGGCGGCTCGGTCGACCCGACCGCCGTCGCCCGCCTGCTCGGGTCGGCCGACCTGTGGCCCTCCGAGCTCACCGTGGCCGTCGACTCCCTCGAGCAGGTGTTCCTGTCGCTCACCGAGCGCGAGCACCTCACCGCCACCCAGCACAACCACACCGCCCTGGAGGTGGCGTCATGATCCGCCTGATCGGTGCCGAGACCCACCGCTGGGTCGCCCGCCGCGGCCTGTGGGTGGCCCTGCTGGGCCTCCTCGCCATCCTCGCCACGATGTGCTGGTCGATCGTCGTGGCCACCCGCCCGCCCGAGGCCGCCGTCGTCGCGCAGGGAAAGATCGCCTACGCCGAGCAGCACGCCCACTGGGTCGAGAACCACGAGCAGGAGGAGGCCTTCTGCCGGGCCAGCGCCCCCGCCGACGCGCCCGCCGACGTCTGCGACCAGCCCGAGCCCCTGCCCGAGTGGTTCTACCCCCAGCCGATGACGTGGGAGGCCGCGACCAGCACCGCCACCGTCGGTGCCAGCGCCACCGCGGGGCTGTTCCTCATCCTGATGGCCGCCTCCTTCTGGGGCGCCGAGTTCCGCAGCGGCTCCCTGGCCACGTGGCTCACCTTCGTCCCGTCGCGGCCGCGCGTGTGGGCGTCCAAGATGGTCGTCGTCGCGCTCGCCGGGGCGGTGGTCAGCGCCGTCGTGCTGCTGGTCGGCCTGCTCACCGCGTGGGGCGCCGTGGCCGCCCACCAGGGCGCGGACGCCGTGGGCAGCTGGGTCGGACCGCTGCAGGCCGCCGGCCGGGGCGTCCTGTTCGGGGCCATGATGGCGCTGGTCGGGGCGGGCCTGGCGGTCGTGTTCCGCAGCACCGTGGCCGCCGTGGCGGTGCCGCTGGCCTACCTGTTCGCCCAGGGCATGTTGGGCATCCTGATGGCCATCCCCGGGTTCGACCGGCTGACCGGCCTGCTGCCCGAGAACAACGTGCAGGCCTTCCTGCTGGGCAGCTACACCTACTCGGTGCCGGTGCAGCGCATGACGCCGCAGGGCATGGAGACCGAGTGGCTCGAGAGGACGATCTCGCTGGGGCAGGGCACGGTCTACCTGCTCGTCGCCGTCGCCCTGGCGTGCGTGGTGTCGCTGGCGGTGTTCCGGCGCCGCGACGTCACCGAGTGAGGATCAGCCCGCCAGCAGCTGGGCCAGCCGGTCGAGGCTGAGCTCCCAGCCCTGGCGGGTGCCCTCGGCGTCGGCCTCGTCGGTGAAGTCGGAGTGCACGAGCACCAGGTCGGTGCCGCCCTCGTCGTTCGGGTCCAGCTCGATGCACAGCAGCGTGGTGAGCGTCTCGTGCTCCCACTGCCAGGTGCACTGCAGCACGGCCGGCTCCTCGAGCCGGGTGTAGCTGCCCGAGACGATGTACTCCCCGCCCATGTTCACCCGGTAGGCCCCGCCCTCGCGGGCGTCGGCGTGCGACGACAGGCGCAGGTCGGGGTTGGGGCAGAACCAGCGGTCCATGAGGTCGGGCTTGGTCCAGGCGTCCCAGACGCGGGCAGGCTCGCAGTCGTAGCTGCGCTCGACGCGGATCGTGGTGGTCATCGAGCCTCCTGGGTCGTCGCATCAAGGCTAGTCGGTGCGGGGTCGCGCCGCAGCCGCGGCAGGTAGCGGTCGACGAGGCCGCGCAGGTACGGGCGCCCCGTCCGGCCGACCTGGACGCCGCCGCGGCGGCCCCACAGGACGTGCGGCTCGGCGTCGGGCTCGGTCGGACGCGCCTGGAGCACGACGATCGACCACGGCTCGACGGTGTACTCGCCGGTCACGTGGAGCGCGTCGTCCATCGTCCAGCAGTTGCCCTCGGCCTCGGCCCAGGGCGCGGTGTCGATGATGCGGTGCCAGTCGTGGTTGCGGGTGGCGTGCTGCTCCTCCCACTCGCCGAGGTCGAAGGTGGCCGGCCCGTCGAACATGTTGACGAGGATCCAGAAGTCGTCGCCGTCGGTGCTGCCCGAGTCGATGGCCACCGCCACCTGGCGGTCGCCCGGCCGGGGCGGGTCGTCCAGGGACGTGCCGAAGTAGACGTAGCTGACGGCCTCGCCGCCGAGGGAGACGTCGCCCCACGTGCGCTGCCGGAACGTCACCTGCCGTGCCCGCAGGTGGGCCACGTAGCGCGCGAACTGCAGCAGCGGGTTCACGCCCGGGGGGGCGTCCGTCTGCCCGACGACGTCGTGGTAGCCCGGCAGGTCGGGCTGCTCGGGGTCCACCGGCAGCTGCGTGGGCGCGTTGGAGCCGGCCTGGGCCCAGTTGTTCCAGATGCCGACCGTGTTCAGCGACCACGGGTTGTTGTTGCCGTTCTGCGTGCGGCCGTACTCGTCGCCCGACACGACCATCGGGACGCCCCGGGCCAGGAAGGTGACCAGCCAGAAGTTCCGCCAGCGCGTGCGGCGCAGCGCCTGGTCGCCGCCGGAGTCCCAGCTGATGTTGTTGTCGGAGCCGCCGTCGGACGGACCGAACGGGTACGGCTGGCCGTTGTCCTTGGTGTTGTACGAGACGAGGTCGAACATCGTGAAGCCGTCGTGGGCGGTCACGAAGTTCACCGACTTCTGCGGGCCGCCGGAGTCGTTGAAGTGCAGCCAGTCGCCGTTGAGGAACGCCATGAAGTCGTCGGTGTTGCCGTCGCCCTTGAGGTAGCCGCGCATCGCGTCGCGGAACCGGCCGTTCCACTCGCCCCAGCCCGAGGGGAAGTTGCCCACCTCGTAGCCCCACAGGTCCCACGCCTCGGCGATGACCTCGACGTGGTGCTCGGCCGCCCACGTGCGCGCGTCGCGCAGCAGCGGGTGCTCGGGGAAGAACCGGCGCTGCGCCTCCCAGTCCTCGGCCTCGGCGTCGAGTGGCCGCCGGCCCAGGACCGGGGCGAGGTCGAAGCGGAAACCGTCCACGCCCATCGTGTCGTGCCAGTGCTTGAGCGAGTCGAGCACCAGTGCGCAGGTGATGTCGGAGGAGAAGTTCATCTGGTTGGACGTGCCCGTCGCCCCGTCGATGAGGCCGCCCTCGGCCGTCAGCACGTAGTACTCGGTGGTGGCGAAGCCGCCGAGCGTGGTGAAGCCCGCCGAGTCGAGGTCACCGCCCCAGTTGCCGCCCTCGGAGGAGTGGTTGTACACCACGTCGAGGAACACCTCGAGCCCCGCGTCGTGGAACGCCTTCACCATCTGCTTGAACTCGCGCGTGGGGCCGCCGAGGCTCTTGTCGAACGCGTAGTCGCGGTTCGGGGCGAAGAACGCCAGCGTCTGGTAGCCCCAGTGGTTGGTGGTGCCGGCCGTCGCGCCCACCTGGTCGGAGTCGGTCTCGTGCACCGGCAGCAACTCGATGACGGTGACGCCCAGCGCGGTCAGGTAGGGGGCCATCAGCGCCGCGCCGGCGTACGTGCCGCGCAGCTCGTCGGGGATGTTCGGCAGGCCCTCGAACCCCGGGACGCCCGCCAGCAGGTCGCCCAGGCGGACCGAACTCGGGTGCAGCGTGAGGTTCTTCACGTGCGCCTCGTAGATCGCGTTGTCCTCCTCCGGGTGGCGCGGGTGCGTGCCGTAGGAGGTGTCGTCCTCGACCACGACGCCCTTGGGTGCGATGTGGGCGGTGTCGATGGTGCGGCCGGGGCGTCCGTCGACGTCGACCGGGCCCGAGCCGAACCACGCGCGCTGCGGGCCGACGCTCATGGGGTTGTGCGTGACCTCGCGGGCGTACGGGTCGAACAGCACCTTGTTCGGGTTGAAGTGGTTGAGCTGCTCGTCGCGGTCGGCCAGCCAGCCGACGGTCGAGCCGGGTGTCCAGCCGTCCTGGTACGGCCAGTTCTCGCCCCAGACGCGGAACCCGTAGAGCGTGCCGTGGCGGGCCCCCTCCACGCGGGCACGCCAGACGCCGTCGGCGCCCGCCGCCATGGGCACGGACAACTCGTCGTCCGCCCCGCGCGCGGCCGGGAAGAACTCGAGGGTCACCCACGTGGCCCGTGGGGCGGCGACCGCGAAGGTGGTCTGCCCGGAGGCCGGGTCGATGTGGGCACCGAGAGGCCAGTCGGCCTGTGCCCAGGTGCCCTCGTCGACGGGAGTCAGCGACAACGTCATGGTTCCCACCGTCTCACCTTGGCCCATCGCGATGCCAATCACCGGGCACCACCCCTGCTCAGGCCGAGAGCGCGGCCAGTTCGGCGGTCATGTTGGCGTGGGCCTGCCGGGCCCACAGTTGGGCGCCGGTCGGCGTCTGGTACAGGGGGTCGAGTGCGAGCAGGTGCCGCAGCACGGCGGCCCGGCCGGCCGCGAAGGCGTCGTCGTCGACGTGGTCGTACTCGAGCCGGACGTCGCGGGTGTACACGTGGTAGCGACCGGGCAGCGCGCCGAGGATCGCGAGGTCGGCGTCGACCAGCTGGGCGCCGCGGGCATCGCCCGGCGCGGGGTCGTGGGACGCCGTGAGCCGGACCAGGCGGGCCACCTCGGCCGTCTCGTGGTCGGGCAGGACGTCGGCGAGGGCTTCCTCCGCGAGCCGGGCCGAGCGCTCCTCGTCCTGGCCGGGGACGCCGTCGTACACCGCGTCGTGGAACCAGGCCGCGAGGTGGACGAGGTGGTCGTCGCAGGCCAGCGCCGCCAGCGCCGCGAGGCAGGAGGCGAGGTGGCGCTGGTCGTGGTAGCGCCGGTGGGGCTCGCCCCAGCGGGCGAGCAGGTCGTCCCGGAGGGCGTCGTGGCCGGGCAGCAGGGCGTTCCAGGCGGCGCGGAGCCGCTCGCCGGCCACCGCCCTGCTCGGGGTCTTCTGCGCAGGCCGCACCCGCAGGCCGGCGGCGGTGAGCCGGCGCATCAGGAGGGTGGAGTCCACGAGCACCGCGCCCGCCGCGACGAGGTCGTCGCGACGGGCGCGGGGGTAGTCGTAGTGGTCGTGGTCGAAGCCGCGGGCCGGCAGGCCGGCCACGCGGGCGAACGCGTGCAGCTCCTCGAGCGAGCGGTCCGACACGACATGGCCCCACAGGGTGCCGTGCGCCGGCCAGACCGGCTCGTCGATGAGGATCAACGTCAGGCGTTCGGGATCTTGAACACCTGGCCCGGGAAGATCAGGTCGGGGTTCTTGATGTCGTTCAGCTCGGCGATGTCGCGCCACTTCACGCCGAAGCGCTTGCCGATCGCCGAGAGGGTGTCGCCCTTGACGACGGTGTACTCCCGCAGCGTGGTCGCGGCCAGCTGCTCGGCCTCGGCAGCCTGGGCGGCCGCGGCGTCGGCGTCCGCCTTCGCCTGGGCGGCAGCGGCGGCCTCGGCGTCCGCCTTGGCCTTCGCGTCGGCCTCGGCCTCGGCGAGCCTCTTCTCGGCCTTCCCGTAGCGCTCGGCGTCGTCGGTGGTCAGGGCGTCCTTGATGGAGTCGAAGAGTCCCACGGTGTCCTTTCGGTGTGGTCCTGCGGCCGTGGGGGTCGCAGGCCGTGCGGGTCCACCCTGCCAGAGCGGCCGGGGCTGGGGAACCCTCCGGGGTGGCCCGCTGCGAAAGGACTGGGGTGTCACCCCTTGATGTGGCAGGATTGCTGCGGCTGTCCGGCGGGTGCCCAGGAGCGCACGGCCGGGGCCGGCTGGGCTTTTCGATCAGAACCGAGGGTGACATGACCGAGCGAGAGGGCGCCGCCCCGAAGGGCGGAGCCGCCCACCTCGACGACGAGACCATCTCGGCGCGTGCGCGCGCCCTGTCGTCGCCCGTGCGTTGGCGCGTCCTGCGGGCCTGCCTGGACGAGGCCCTGACCAACAAGGAACTGGCCGACCTGCTGGGGGTCAACCCCGGTTCGATGCTGCACCACGTGCGCACGCTGGTCGGCACCGGGTTCCTCGCCCCGGGCGAGACCCGTCGCGGGGCGCGCAACGCCATCGAGATCCCGTACCGCACGACCGACCTCGTCTGGGCGGCGGGCCGCAGTTCGGCGGGCTTCGGTGACTTCCTGCTCGAGGAGGTCGAGGTCGCCGAGACCCAGGGCGAGGCGAGGGCGTGGCGCACGTTCATCCCGGCCGACGAGGCCCTGTCGAGCGAGCTTCAGGAGCGCCTGGAGTCGCTGCTCGCCGAGTTCCGCGACCGCGGCGAGGCCCTCGAGAGCGCCCCCCGCACCCTGTCGGTCGTCGTCAGCCTCCGGCCGCAGTCCTCCTGACGGTCCCTGGCGCCGGAGTCTGCGGCGTCAGCCCGCCAGCACGCGGGCGGCCATCGCGACGAGCGCGAGCGCGCCGACGCTGCCGACGGCCATCCACTGCCAGGGCCGCGCCTTGCGCAGCCACACCAGCAGCAGCGTGACGGCGATGCCGCCGAGGAAGCCGCCGAGGTGGCCCTGCCACGAGATGCCCGCGCTGCCGAGCACCGTGATGACCACGTTGATGCCGATCCACGTCAGGACGGTGCGCGCGTCACCCTTGTGGCGGAGCACCAGCACCAGCAGCGCGCCCATCAGGCCCGAGATCGCCCCGGACGCCCCGAGCGTGGTCGTCGTCGGCGGCGCGAGCCACATCACGAGGGCGGACGCCGTCAGCGCCGACACGACGTACACCGCGAGGAAGCGCGCCCGGCCCAGCACCCGCTCGATGGCGGGGCCCAGCACCCACAGCGCCAGCATGTTCATCGCGATGTGCAGCACGCTGATGTGGGTGAAGGCCGAGGTCAGGATCTGCCACCAGCCACCGTTGAGGGGGCCGGGCACGAAGCTGCCGCCCTCGGCCGCGCAGCCGGCGGGGGAGACCCCCACGTAGGTGTCGGCGCCCAGTTCGCACAGGCCGCCGGGGGTCAGGGCGAACAGGTTGCTCAGGGTGCCGGCGAACCCGCCCGAGGCGAGGATCGCCACCCACACGGCCACATTGACGCCGATCAGGACCAGCGAGGTGAGCGCGGGGTTCGTGCTGCGCCGGCCGCCGTAGGGGCCCTCGGCCTGGCGCGTCATGGCCATGCCCTGGGCCAGGCAGCGGCGGCAGTGGTGGCCGACGGGCGCCTCGACCATGCAGTCCCCACAGATCGGGTTTCCGCAGCGCTGGCAGCGGACGCCGGCGGGGCGTCCGGGGTGGTACGCGCAGGTGGCGGGCGCACCGGCCGGGGGCTGCATCTGCGGGGGCCAGGACGGGTGGTCGGTCACCCCGCCACACTACCCGCGGGGCGGGGACTCAGTACCAGCCGTTGGCGCGCTTGAACGACCAGGCCCGGCACGGGGTGCCGTAGCGCTCCTTGACGTACTTCAGGCCCCACTTGATCTGGGTCGCCGGGTTGGTGCGCCAGTCGGCGCCCTCGGAGGCCATCCGCTTGCCGGGCAGGGCCTGGGGGATGCCGTAGGCGCTCGAGTTGGGGTTGTCGGCGTACTGGTCCCACAGGGACTCGCGCATGATGATGTTGTCGTAGCACTTGAACTGGTCGCCGCCCCAGCCGTACAGCTGCAGGGCCAGCTGGCGGCCGAGCTCCTTGTTCTGGGCGCGGGTGCCGCCCTTGGGCGTGGCGGCGGCCTTCTTGGCCTCCTCGGCCTTCCTCGCCTCTTCGGCCTTGCGGGCCTCTTCCGCCTTCCGGGCCTCCTCGGCCAGCCGCTCGGCCTCGGCCTTCTCGGCGGCGAGCCGCTCCTGGACGGCCTTCTCGGTCGCGTCGATCTTCGAGCCCGTCTCGGCGAGGGCCGCGGTGCGCTGCTGGGCGAGCTGCTGCACGGACGCGGCGAGCTCCTCGCGCTCCTGCGCGCGGCTGGTGATCAGCGCCTGGCGCTGCTCGGCCTCGAGCACGGCGAGGGCCGCGGCGTCGACCTGCGCGGGCACGGCGTAGGACGGGGCGGGCGTCTCGGCCAGCACCACACCGGTGGTCGTCGCGACGGCCAGGGCCAGCGCAGACGCGGCCACCGCGCGGAGGGGAGACAGGAAGGGCACGAGAGCATCATCACATACTGAGAGCCTTCAGGAAAATCTCAGGGAGGAAGTGCCCTAGTGTTGCCAGCCATGAGCCTGCAGGAAGCGCCGGTGGCCGCGCACGTCGTCCGTGGTGGTTTCGTCGAGTCGGTGCACCGCGGGCTGGCCGTGGTCACCGCGCCCTCGGGCGAGGTCGAGCAGGCGTGGGGCGACCCCGCGACCCCGATCCTCCCGCGCTCGTCCCTGAAGCCGTTGCAGGCCGTGGCGATGCTCCGGGCCGGTGCCCCGCTGGCGGGGGAGGCGCTCGCGCTCGCCTGCGCCTCGCACTCCGGCGAGCAGGGCCACCTGGACGGCGTGCTGGCCTCGCTCGCGGCGTCCGGCCTCGGCGTCGACGACCTGCGCAACACCGCCGGACGCCCCATCGGCGACGCCGCCCTCGTCGCGTGGCTGCGCGCCGGGCACGACGACGAGCGGCTGGCCCACAACTGCTCGGGCAAGCACGCCGGCATGCTGGCCGCCTGCCGCGCGGCGGGCTGGGACACCGACACCTACCTCGACCGCGGGCACCCCCTCCAGGTGCTGGTCGCCCAGGTCGTCGAGGAGCTGGGTGGGGAGCCGATCGTGGCCACCGTCACCGACGGGTGCGGCGCGCCCGTGCACGCGTTCGCGCTGGCGGGCCTGGCCCGCGCCTTCGCGCGGATCGCGGTCGCCACCTCCGGGGCCGAGGCGCGGGTCGCCGAGGCCATGCGCGCCCACCCGTGGTTCGTGGGCGGCACGGGCCGCCCTGACAGCGTGCTCATGGCCGACGTCCCCGGCGTGATCGCCAAGGCCGGCGCGGAGTCGGTCATCGCGATCGGCCTGCCCGACGGCCGAGGCGTCGCGGTGAAGACCGCCGACGGGGCCCGGGCGGCCGAGGTCGTGGCGGCGTCCGTGCTGGCGGGGCTCGGGGTCGACCCGGATGCCACCGCCCGGCTCGGTGATGTGCCGGTGCTCGGCCACGGCGAACGCGTGGGGTCGGTCGTCGCAGTCCTCTGACCCCTCGGGGTCGCGGACGGGTTTCGGACCCTGGGACGATGTGGCTGCCCGCCCGGGCGACTAGCGTGGGACGGGTGACCCGCACCGACGACGAGAACTGGCTCTACCGCCGCGGCCGTTATGCCGACGGCTCCGGCGAGCGACGGCAGGACGGCGTCCCGCCGCCGATGCCACCGCCCCCTCCTCCGGCGTCCGCCGACACCACGCGCTACGGCGCTCCCACCCCGGTCGGCCACTACGGGGCGCCGCGCTCCGCGCCCCCGCCCGGCGCTCCGCGGACCCCGCACCCGCAGGGACCGCCGCAGGCCCCGCCGCCCCAGGCCCGTCCGCCGCAGCGCCCCGTGCCGCCCCCGCCCGCCCCCGTGGCCCGGCCGCGCCGGCGGCGTCCGGTCGTGCGGTGGCTGGTGGCGCTCGTCCTGGCCTACCTGCTCGGCATCCCGCTGCTGACGTGGCCGTTCATGCCGCGCGTCGACGCCACGCCCTCCGGCGACCGGCCGGCCGACACGCCCGGGTACGTGTTCGTGCTCGCCGGGTCGGACTCGCGCGAGGGTCTCTCCAAGGAGGAGCAGGACCGCCTCGGCACGGGCAGCGACGCGGGTCGGCGCACCGACACGATCATGCTGCTGTACGTGCCCCCCACGGGCCGGGCGGCGCTCATCTCGGTGCCCCGTGACAGCTACGTCGCGATCCCGGGGCACGGCAAGAACAAGATCAACGCCTCCTACGCGCTCGGCGGGCCCGAACTCCTGGTCGAGACGGTCGAGCAGAACACCGGTCTGCACGTCGACGGCTTCGCCGAAATCGGCTTCGGCGGCTTCGCTGGGGTCGTGGACGCCGTGGGCGGCATCGAGATGTGCCCCGAGAAGGCGATCAAGGACCCGCAGGCCAACCTGGACATCCAGGGCGGCTGCCAGCTCATGGACGGGCCCACCGCGCTGGGCTACGTGCGCATGCGCAAGCAGGACCCGCGCGGCGACATCGGCCGCGCCGAGCGCCAGCGCGAGATGGTCGGCGCCCTGGCCAAGAAGGCCCTGTCGCCGATGACGATCCTGCTGCCCCCGCGCTGGTTCGGGCTGAACTGGTCGCTCTCACGCGGCATCACCGTCGGCGAGGGCACGGGCCCGGGGGAGTTCTTCGGCCTCGCCCAGGGCGGGCTGCGCATCGCAACCGGCCGCGGTGACACGCTGGTCGTCCCCGTCGGCGACACCGGCGCCCAGACGGCTGCCGGCTCGTCGGTGCTCTGGGACACCAAGAAGGCCGAGGCGATGTTCGCCGCCATGGCCCGTGGCGAGGGGGACCTCAGCGCGTACGCGTGAGCCTCAGGGCCGCAGGACCCCGTCGAGGTCGTAGGCGGGCGCCCGCTCGACCTGGTCGAGCGTGCACGACGTCGGCTCCCGGTCCGGACGCCAGCGCACGAACTGCGCCGCGTGCCGGAACCGCTTGCCCTCGAGCTGGTCGAAGGCCACCTCCACCACCAGGTCGGGGCGCACGGGCACGAACTCCCGGACGCCGGTGCGGGTCATGTCCTTCGGGCGCGGTGCCCGCTCGGCCTCGGCCCCCATGAGGACGAGCGGCTCGAGGATCGCGGCGAGCTGCGTGCGGACCGCGTCGGACCACGCGCCGATGCCGCCCACCGGGATCAGCTCGCCGTCGTCGTAGAGGCCCAGGTGGATCGACCCGACGCTGTTCGCCGAGGCCGACGCGCCCTTCGACCAGCCGTAGCCGATCACCACCGCCTCGGCGGTGCGGGCGTGCTTGACCTTCATCATCGTGCGCTGCCCGGGCGCGTACGGGGCGTCGGTGCGCTTGGCGACCACCCCGTCGAGTCCGGCCCCCTCGAACGCGTCGAACCAGGCGAGGGCCTCGTCGGGATCCTCGGTGGCCCGGGTCACGTGGAGCGGGGCGTCGTCGGGCAGGTCGGCCAGCAGCTGGACGAGCGCCGCCCGGCGCTCACGCTGGGGGAGGGGGGTCAGGTCGAGGTCGGCGATCGCGAGCAGGTCGAAGCACACCAGCTCGGCCGGGGTCTGCTCGGCCAGCGCGGCCACCCGCTTCGCGCTGGGGTGGATCCTCACGCTGAGCGCCTCCCAGTCGAGGCGCTGCGCGCCGGGCTCGCCGCTGCGGACCACCAGTTCGGCGTCCAGCACCACCTGCTCGGGGAGGTGGCGGCGGCACGCGGCGACCACCTCGGGGAAGTAGCCGGTCAACGCCTTGCGGGAGCGGCTCCACAGCTCGACCCGGTCGCCGTCGCGGGCGACGATGCAGCGGTAGCCGTCCCACTTGGGCTCGTAGCTCAGCTCGCCGGGGCGTCCGGGGCAGGGCACCTCGGGCACCGCGCGCGCCAGCATCGGCTCGACGGGGAGCGCGATCGGCAGCGGCATTGCGGCAGCCTATCCCGGGCTCGGCCCCGGGGGCGGGCGTGCGTGAGGCGCCCCGCGCACGTCGATGGTGTCCGTCCGGGCGTTTGCGGTTGTCCAACCGAGATGCGTCAAACCAGGGGCCCGATCTTTGACGCTCCTGCGCGTCCGTCCGGTGAACGCCGGGGCCGACACGCCTCAGCCGCGCAGCGTGTCCAGCGCCGTCGCCACCCGGCGCGCCCGTGTCTCGGGCCGCTTCGCGCCGGTGATCCCCTCGGCCAGCTCGCGCCGTCGGGTGAAGCTCAGGCCGTCCCACGCGGTCCCCAGGGCGGGATCACCGTCGAACGCCGCGGCCAGCTCGGTGGGAACCTCCACCGTCCGCTCGGCGTCGTCGAGGGTCACCTCGATCGCGTACTCGACGCCGGGCTCCAGCCCCAGCAGCGCCCGGTTGGCCTTGGTGATGCCGATCAGGTTGCACCCGCCCATCGGGGCGACCCGCACCCGCACCGACCGGCCGTTGACCGCCAGCACCACAGGTGGTCGTTTGCCCGCCCCCAGAGTGGCCACCTCGGCGTCCGTCAGCTCGAACCCCAGGTTCGAGGCCGTGATCTGGTCGGCGGTGCGGGTCAGCTGCATGGCGTCCCAGCGTAGGGGTCCCTGGGGGTGATTCGGCCCATCCTGCCGATGACTACGGTGGACGAACCGACGAAGGAGATGACCATGCCTGACCTGACCGGAAAAACGGTGGCGTTCCTGCTCACCGACGGGTACGAGGACTCCGAGCTGACCAGCCCGTGGGAGGCGGTCGAGAAGGCCGGCGCCGCCGCGGAACTCATCGCCCCGAAGGTGGGCGAGGTCGAGGGCAAGAAGGGCCACACTCAGTCCGTCGACCGCACCTCGGCCGACGCGGACGCCGGCTCGTACGACGCCCTCGTGCTGCCCGGCGGCGTGGTCAACGCCGACGACCTGCGCGTCGACGAGGCCGCCGTCGCGTTCACCCGCGCGTTCTTCGACGCGGGCAAGCCCGTCGCGGTGATCTGCCACGGCGGCTGGATCCTCACCGACGCCGACGTGCTGCGCGGCCGCACGATGACCTCGTACAAGAGCCTGAAGACCGACCTCACCAACGCGGGCGCCACCTGGGTCGACGAGGAGGTCGTGGTCGACGACGGCCTCGTCTCCAGCCGGACGCCCGACGACCTGCCCGCCTTCAACGCCAAGCTGGTCGAGGAGATCGCCGAGGGAACGCACGCGGGCCAGAAGCCTTGACAGCGTGGGCCCGGTGGTTGACTGGGAACATGCCCCGCATCACCTGGCCCGACCTGCCCGACGCCGTGCGCGCCGAGGTCGAGACGATCCTCGGCGCGCCCGTCGTGGCCCACGCCTCACACCCCGGCGGCTTCTCCCCGGGCACGGCCGACCGCGTCACGTGCGCCGACGGCGCCGCGGCGTTCGTGAAGGCCGTCCACCCCTACCTGAACCCCGACAGCCCCGACATCCACCGCGCCGAGCTGCGGGTCATGCGCGCGCTGCCGGCCGGCCTGCCCGTCCCGGCGCTGCTGGGTGGCTTCGAGCGCGACGGCTGGGTGGTGCTGGTGATGGAGTACGTCGAGGCCGACCACCCCACCCTGCCGTGGACCCGCGAGTCCTTCACCCCCGTCGTGGACGCCGTGCTGGGCCTGTCCGACCGGCTCACGCCGAGCCCACTGGAGCTCCAGCCCGCTTCCGGACACTGCGCCGGCATGTGGGCCGGCTACGCGCGTTGCCTGGTCCAGCCACCCGACGACCTCGACCCGTGGGTCCGCGAGCGGCTCCCTGCCCTGGCCGAGCGCGCCGACGTGAGCCTCGCCGTGCTCGACGGCGACACCTTGACGCACTTCGACCTGCGCGCCGACAACCTGCTGCTCCGCCGCGGGGACGCCCCGCCGGCGGACCGGGTCGTCGTCATCGACTGGCCTTGGGCGATGGCCGGCGCGCGCTGGGCGGACGCCACCACGATGACCCTCGAGCTGGCGGCCCAGGGCGACCCGGAGAGCATCCGGGCGACCGACGATGTCCTCGAGCGCATCGCCGCCCACTGCGGCGTCACCACCGAGCCGTTGGTGGACACGACCGTGGGCCTGGCCGGCTTCTTCACGTGGCAGTGCCGAACGCCCGACCCGCCGGGCCTGCCCACCCTGCGCGCGTTCCAGCGCTCGCTGGCCGAGGGCCTCACGGCCTGGCTGAAGGGGACGCGCCTGGCGACCTGGTGAGGAGGCTCAGGCCCCCACGTCGTGGAGGTGGTGGACCAGGTCGTGCACGAGGTAGGTGCCCAGCGTGCGGGCGGTGAAGCGCGACCCGTTGCTGCGCACACCCGGCCAGTCCCACTGCTCGCCCTCGGGCTCGCTCCACGCCTCGGCGGCGGCCGCGGCGCGCTCCTTGACGAGGATCGCGGTCACGTGGGTGTTGGCGCGCCAGTACTCCTTCTCGGTGGCGGCGGCGTCCTGGTCCCAGTCGTCGAAGCGGGCCTCCCCGCCCTCCTCGGCGAGGATGGCCTCGAGCCGGTCCGTCATGACCTCGAGCACGTCGGCGACGTGCTGGCCGTACTCCACGGTCGACCAGACGCCCTCGCGGGTGCGCACCCCGGCGTCCGCCTGCTGGAGCGCGAGCGCGAACCGGCCCGCGGCGTCCGTGATGAGGGCCGGGATGCGCTCGACCGACACCTTCGCCGGGTCGAAGCCGCACTCGGGGCAGGGGCGCTCGAGCACCCACGTCCAGTCCTTGGTGTCGCCGGCGACCGGTTCGGGGGGCGACGTGGGGCTCAGGGGCTCGGTCACGACTCCACCTCGCAGTCGAAGCGCTGGTCCATCTCCAGGGCGGGGAACGGCTCGCGCGTCCTGCTGATCGGCTTGGCCGGGACGCCGGCCACCGACGTGTGCGGCGGCACGTCGTCGAGCACGACCGAACCGGCGCCGATCTTTGCCCCCTCGCCCACGCGGATGTTGCCGAGCACCTTCGCGCCGGCGCCGATCATGACGCCGCGCCCGATCTTCGGGTGGCGGTCACCGCCGACCTTGCCGGTACCGCCGAGGGTGACCTCGTGCAGCATCGAGAAGTCGTCCTCGATGACGGCGGTCTCGCCGATGACCACCGAGGTGGCGTGGTCGAACATGATGCCGCGGCCAATGCGCGCGCCGGGGTGGATGTCGACCGCGAACACCTCCGAGATGCGCGACTGCAGCCACAGGGCCAGCGCGACGCGGTTCGACACCCAGAAGTGGTGCGCGATCCGGAAGCTCTGGATCGCGTGGAAGCCCTTGAAGTACAGCAGCGGCTGGCTGTAGCCGCGCGTCGCCGGGTCGCGGGTGACGACGGCCTGCAGGTCGGCCAGCACCGACTCCTCGATGAAGTGGTCGCCCGCGAAGGCCTCCTCGACGAGGTCGAGCAGGGTCAGCGGCGACATCACCGGGTTGGAGAGCTTGTGCGACAGCAGGCTGCCCAGCGCCTCCATCAGCGAGGTGTGGCGCAGGATCGACTCGTGCAGGAACCCGCCCAGGCAGGGCTCGGCCCGCAGGTCCCGCTCCGCCTCGGCGCGGATGGTGGCCCAGATGTCGTGGTCAGCAACAGGCTCGGTCATGGCGTCAGCGTAGTGGTCGCGTCCAGCACTGCCCCTAGGGTGTCGACCCATGAAGGGTGCGCACGCCTACGCCTCGATGCCGATCGACGAGCTGTACCGCTGGTTCGCGGGCGAGGCCGACCCCACGTCGCCCACCTGGGGTGACCTCTGCCGCTGGGTGGCCGACACCCCGGAGCTCCTCGCGCGCCTCGACGCCCTGCCCGACACCAAGCGCCAGCCCAACCTCTTCCTCGGGGCGATCCGGTACCTGGACGGGCCGCTCGTCGGCGGGCCCGGGTTCCTCGCGTGGGTCGAGCAGAACTGGGACGCCGTCGAGCGGCTCATCCTCTCCCGGTCCACCCAGACCAACGAACCCGGCCGCTGTGCCGTCCTCGCGCCGGTCCTGGCCTCGCTGCCGCAACCGGTCGTGCTGGGCGAGCTCGGGGCGTCCGCGGGGTTGTGCCTGCTGCCCGACCGCTACCCGTGGCTGGACGCCCCGGGCCTGGTCGTCGCCGCCCGGTGGGGGCTGGACGCCAACCCGCTCGATGCGTCCGACCCCGACGACGCGCGGTGGTTGCGCGCGCTGGTCTGGCCGGGCGAGGACGCCCGCGAGGCCCGGCTGGTCGCGGCCCTCGCCGTCGCCGCCGAGGACGCGCCCGAGGTGGTGCGGGGGGTGCTCCCCGACGACCTGGGGTGGTTCCTGGCCGAGACAGTCCGCCGCGCCGAGGCCGCCGGCGCCACCCCGGTCGTGTTCCACTCCGCGACGCTGGCCTACCTCGCCCGGGCCGACCGGGACGCCGTGGTGGCAGAGATCCGGGCCAGCGGCGTGCGGTGGGTCAGCTTCGAGGGCCCGACCGTGGTGACCGAGCTGCGCGGGCGGGTGCCCGACGACGGCCGGCCCCACTTCGTGCTCGCGCTCGACGGCGAGCCCGTCGCCCGGTGCAGCCCGCACGGCGCCTGGGTCGACTGGCTAGGGTGACCGGCGTGACCGATCTCCGCTGGCCGACCGTGCTGTTCGACTTCGACGGGACGCTGGGCAACACGATCCCGCTGATCCTGGCGTCGTACCGCCACACCATCGAGCGGTTCGGGCTGGCGCCGGCCGACGACGCCACGATCCTGTCCTGGATCGGGCGCACCCTGCCCGACATGTTCACCGAGCTCGCCGGCGCCGAGCGCGCGCCCGAGCTCATGGACGCGTACTCGGCCTGGCAGGCCGACAACGTGGCCGCGCACCTCGTCGCCTATCCCGGGGTCGACGAGCTGCTGGTCGACCTCGCCGCCGCAGGTGCCCGGCTGGGCATCGCCACGTCGCGGCGCCGGCCGAGCGCCGAGGCGCTCCTGGCCGCGCTGGGGCTGCACGAGCACCTGCCGCTGCTGGTCGCCATGGAGGACACCCCGCACCACAAGCCGCACGCGGCCCCGCTGCTGATGGCCGCCGAGCGCATCGGCGCCGATCCGGCCGACTGCGTCTACGTCGGCGACGCCGTGGTCGACCTTGGCGCCGCCCACAACGCGGGTATGGCCGGCATCGGCGTCACGTGGGGCGCCGGGCTGCCCGACGCCCTCGCCGCCCAGCCCTCGGCGGGCGTGGTCGACACGGTCGACCAGCTGCGCGCGCTGCTGCTGGCCTGACTCACCAGCCCATCGGGACGCCGTCGGCCCGGGACTCGCTCCCGGCCACGTAGCCGCCGGCGGTGCGCCAGATCGCCTGCCCGCGCCCGAAGACGGCGGGGTGTTCGGCGATGGCGACGTCGTGGCCCCGCTCGCGCAGGGAGGCGACCACCGCCGGGTCGGCCGTGTCCTCGACGAGCACGCGGCCGGTGGCGGCGTCCCAGAACCAGCGGGGCCGGTCGAGGGCGGCCTGGGGGTCGAGGCGTCCGTCGACGGTGTGCAGCGCGACCTGCACGTGCCCCTGGGCCTGCATGTGCCCGCCCATCACGCCGTACGGGCCGACCGCCTCGCCGCCGCGGGCGAGAAACCCCGGGATGATCGTGTGGAACGGCCGCTTTCCGCCGGCGAGCTCGTTGGGGTGGCCCGGGACGAGCGAGAAGCCCGAGCCCCGGTTCTGCAGCGAGATGCCCGTGTCGGGCACGACCACCTGCGACCCGAACCCGTGGAAGTTCGACTGGATGAAGCTCACCATCATCCCGTCGTCGTCGGTGGCGCAGAGGTAGACCGTGTCGGACGCCCGCGGGTCGACCGGGTCGGGGGCCACCGCGACGTCACCGATGAGGGCGCGCCGCCGGTCGGCGTGGGCGGCCGAGAGCAGCTCGGCGGCCGGCACGTCGACGACGTCGGGGTCGGCGACCACCGCGTGCGTGTCGGCCAGGGCGAGCTTCACGGCCTCGACCTGCACGTGCCAGTCTGCGACCTGTTCGGCCGGCAACCCGTCGAGGATGGTCAGGGCCAGCAGCGCGGCGATGCCCTGCCCGTTCGGCGGGATCTCCCACACCTCGTGGTCCCGGTAGCGCGCGCTGATCGGCTCGACCCACTGGCTGCGGTGGTCGGCGAGGTCGGACGCCGCCAACAGCCCGCCGGTCTGCTCGGCGAACGTGACGATCCGGGTGGCGAGGTCGCCGGAGTAGAAGTCCTCGCCGTGGCTGTCGGCGATGGCGCGGAGGGTGGCCGCCATCGCGGGGAAGGCGCGCAGCTCGCCGACCTCGGGCGCCGGGCCGAACAACGCCGCGAAGTGGGCGCAGGCCGGGTCGGGCTGGGCGGCCAGCCGGTCCTCGGCCGCCCGGACGCCGCGGCCCCAGCCCCACGCCACCATGGGCGGGACGGGCGCGCCCTGCTCGGCGTACTCGATGGCCGGGGCCAGGACGTCGGCGAACGGGAGACGGCCGAAGCGGGCGTGCACGTCGGCCCAGGCCCGGACCATGCCGGGAACGGTGACGGCGTCCCAGCCGAACAGCGGTACCTCGGTGAGCCCGCGCTCGCGCAGGGCGTCCGCGGACGCCGCGGCAGGTGCGCGCCCCGACCCGTTGAGCCCGTGCAGGGTGGTGCCGTCCCAGATCAGCGCGAACGCGTCGGAGCCCAGCCCGTTGGAGCACGGTTCGAGCACCGGCAGGCAGGCGGCGGTGGCGATCGCGGCGTCGGCGGCGTTGCCGCCGGCCTGGAGGATCCGGAGCCCCGCGGACGCAGCCAGCGGGTGGGAGGTGCAGACGACGCCGCGGCGGGCGTACACGGAGGGACGCGTCGGAGCCATGGGGCCCAGACTAGGGCGTCTGCTCCGCGAGGGTCCGCTCGGCGGCGGTCAGTGCGGCCTTCGCGTCGCGCAGTTCCTGCTTCGCCTCCCGCAGCTCGCGCTGGGCCACGGCCAGGGCGGCCTCGGCGCGCGCGACGGCGTCGTCGGCCCGGTCGCGTCGCTCCCGGGCCTCGTCGACGGCGGCCACGAGGGCGGGGTCGGGTTCCGGCTCCGGCTCGGGTTCCGGTTCCTGCTCCGGTTCGGGTTCCGGGTGGTCGGGTTCGCGTTCCGGCTCGGCGTCGTCCTCCCCGGCCGCCGCCCGCGCCTGGGCCATCGCCGCCAGCGCGGCGGAGAGGTCCACCTCGCCGAAGCCGCCGTAGGACAACGCGCGCTCGAGGCGTCCGGACGCGACGAGCTCGGCCGCGGCCGCGTCGGCCAGGGCGGCGCGCAGGGTGCCGCGCACCTCGTCCAGGGCCGGCGCGCTGACGGACGCCCCCAGCGTGCGCAGGTGGGCGGTCAGGTCGCGGATGACGCGGTTCTCGAGCGCGGCGCGGCCCGCCGACAGCGAGCGCACGGCGGCCATGTCGAGCCCGGCCTGCGCCTCGCGCATGGACGCCCCGAGCGCCAGCCACTCGCGCAGCGACACCAGCGAGGCGCGGGCGGCGATGTTGACGTACCAGGCGGCCACGGACGGGCGGCGCAGGGCCTTGACCCGGGCGGCGGCCTCGCGGTCACCGCCGGCGCGGAGCTCCTTGGCGAGCGCGTCGCGGGCCGCCACGAAGGCGGCGGGGTCGCCCGCGTAGAGCGCGTCGACGCGGGCGTCGGGGCCGGTCAGTCCCAGTCCCAGAACAGCGAGTAGACGCCGGGGCGGGCGTCGGTCCACACGTATTGCGCCTCGTTGCGGGCCAGTTCGACCGGCACGGTGTCGGCCGGCTCCTCCTCCTCCAGCGAGGGCTGGACGCCGGCGCGCACGTTGGTCGGGACCGCCGAGGGGTCGAAGCGCACCGCGAGCGACAGCGCCTTCACGGGATCGGAGATCGCGCGCAGCATGCGGAACGACGGCTGGTTCGACGGGCCGAAGGTCAGCCGGTACTCGGAGGTGAACAGGTCGCCGCGCTGCATGGGCCGGGGCGCGAGCATCTCGGCGACCAGGAGCTTGCGGTCGGGGGCCTCGACGACCTCGCCCAGCACGCAGCCGAACAGCGGCTCGATTGACTGCTCGCCGTCGGTGTCGGTGTCCTGCTCGTTGACGACGGCCCAGCGGTGCAGGCCCTGCCGCTCGGCGCGCCAGACGACGCGCACCTCGAGGGAGGACTCCTTGCGGTCGGCGTCCACCTCGAGCAGGTCGTGCATGGTCACGCGGGTGAGCTGGCCCTGCATGTCGATGCCCAGGTCCTCGATGATCTGGGTCGCGAGGTCGCGCGAGGGCATGACGTTCTGCCACTCGAAGAGCTCCCGGCGGGTGCGGCCGTCGGCGGTGTGGGTGTGCTGGGTGAGGTGCCCCGGCTCGAGGTTGAGGATGCGCTCCAGCTCCACCAGCGTGTGGTAGCTGCGCGAGCGGGTGGGCAGCGAGCGGCCGGACTGCCAGTAGCTCAGCGTCGCGATGCTGACGGGCACGCCGGCGGCGTCGAGGCGGGCGCGGATGCGTTCCAACGACAGCCCGCGGCCCTGGATGGCCGCGGTCAGTACCTCCGCGAAGCTCTCGGGCTGGTCGGGGTTCACCCTTGCATTGTGTCACGCGTCAGGCGTGAGGCGAGGTGGTGCCCGAGCTCCTGCCCCACCGCGGCCATCGCCAGGTCGATCGTCAGGGCGTCCCCTTCGACCCGGAACGTGCGCGTGATCCGCTCCACGGTCTTGGCCGTGGGGGTGTTCGACACGCCGGCGTCCGTCGCCACGGTCAGGACGCCGTCGGCCGCCTCGGCGGTCCCGCCGCCGAGCTCCACCTGCCCGGTCGGGAGCGCGGCGACGATCTCGACGACGCCGGGAGCGGGGCAGCGCAGGTAGCCCGACTCGGTGTGCATCGGCTGCCCGGTGGGCGACTTCGTGCGCTGCACGAACGCGACGAAGGGCTTGCCGGAGTGCGAGAAGACCCACTCGTCGGCGTAGCCGAACGACGTGATCGTGGGGTACTCGCCGCGGCCCTCGCCGCGCCACGTTCCCAGCAGGGCTTCCAACGGGACGACGTTCGGGTGCAGGTCCATGCCCCCCATCCTGCCCGAGGTCAGGAGTGCTCGACGAGGCCCAGCTCGTAGGCGCGCACCACGGCCTTGAGCCGGGAGGGCACCTGCATCTTGGTCATGATCGCCGACACGTGCGTCTTCACCGTGGACTCGGAGACGAACAGCTCCTCGGCGATCTCGGTGTTGCTGTACGCGGCGCAGAGCAGGCGCAGGATCTGGAGTTCGCGGGGGCTCAGGCCCAGCTCGGGCGCGGGCACCGGGCGGGCGCGTCGCTTGTCCTGCAGCAGGAGGCTGGTGATGGGGCCGGGGGAGACCACGGAGGTGCCCTGCATGACAGCGCGGATGGCGTCGACCAGGCCGGTCGGCGAGGTGTCCTTCAGCAGGAAGCCGTTGGCGCCTGCGCTCAGCGCGTCGCGCACCGCCCCGTCCTCGTCGAAGGACGTGATGACGAGGATCTTGATGTTCGGGACCGTGGAGCGCAGCGCTTGGGTCGCCTGGATGCCATCGAGCTTGGGCATCCGCACGTCCATGACCACCACGTCCACCGGGTCGCGGGTGATGACCGAGACGGCCTCGGCGCCGTTGGTCAGCTCGTGGCGCACCTCGAAGCCCTCGGCGCTGGTGAGGTACGCCACCAACGCGGCGCGCACGATCGCGTCGTCATCGACGATCGCGACGGTCACCGGCCTGCCCATGCCCACCATTATTCTCCGATCGGGAGTTGCGCGCGAAGGATCCACGTCCCCGAGGCCGCCGTCGCCTCCAGTTCGCCGCCGATGGCCCGGACCCGTTCGGCCGCCCCGACCAGCCCGAGGCCCAGCCGCCCCCCGTCCTGGCGATGACCGGCCCGCAGACGGTTGGTGAAGACCGCCTCGAGCGTGTCGTCCTGGACCTCGACGATCAACCGGCACGGACCCTTGCCCGCGTGCTTGACCATGTTCGAGGTCGCCTCGACGACGAGCTTGGCCAGGGTCTCGCGCACCGAGCTGGGCAGCGAGTCCAGGTCGGCGTCGGACGTCACCTGCAGCGTGAGGCCGTGGGCGGCGAGCTCGGCCTGCCGCTCGGCGATGACGTCGGTGACGGTGAGGAGGCGCCACGGCGTGTTCTGCTCGAGGTCCAGCTCGGGGTCGTTGCGGCGCAGGGTCTCCATCATGCCGCGCAGGTCGCGGACCGACCGTCGGCCGGTGGCGATGATGAAGTCGAGGTCCTCGGTGAGTTGGGGGTCGTCCCCGACCCGCAGCTTGATCTGCTCGGCGCGCATGATCATGGTCGTGGTGGCGTGGGAGACCGTGTCGTGCAGGTCGCGGGCGATGCTGCGGCGCTGGCTGCGCAGCGCCGCCGTGCGCAGTTCGGCCTGCTCCTGCCCCTCGCGCCGCAGGCGGTGGATCGTGCGCCCCGTGCCCCAGGCCAGGCCCACCAAGACCGCCCAGATGATCACCGTCTGCAGCTGGTCGCCGAGCGTGTCGTTCAGCGGCATCGTCTTGACGATGGCCAGCGCGAAGTACAGGGGAGCTGCGATGTCGCGCAGCACGGTCCGGCCGTGGGCCCCGTTCGACACGATGGGGACGAACATCGCGAAGACGGTCACCGACAGCTTGTCGGAGACCAAGACCTGCGCGATCAGGGTCGCGGCCACCCCGAGGGTCCCGACGCGGGGCCAGCGCCCGGTGAGCGCCGCGAAGAAGCAGAGCAGGAAGTCGACGATCGCCTCCGCGAGGGTGCGGTTCCCGTCGATGCTGGGGAACGCCTCGTTGTACATGTAGGCGAACAGGCCGACGATCGCCTCGGGGACACCGCTGCGACCCAGCCGCGCGACCCAGCGGGGGAAGCGCCGGGCGGGGCGGGGCGTCGCGGGGGCGGGCTCCGTCATGGCGTCAGTGTCCCACGTCGCCGGGTGCCGGTGGGTTCGTACTTTCGTGCGAGGTGGTCGGCACTTTCCCCCGATTCCCCCCGCTGGTGGGCGGGCTAGCGTGGTGTCGCACCCACAGCCCCGTGGCCAGCCAGGAGAAAACCCCCACCATGACACTGCGATCCGATCTCGTCGTCGTCGCCGCCATCGCGGCCGGCGGGGTGCTCGGGCTGCTGGTAGGCCTCCTGGTTGGCGACGCCCGGACCTCCGGGGCCGTGGGAGCAATGATGGGGCTCGTCGTGGGCTGTTCGTTGACCGTCCTCCCCCCGTGGGCGAAGAGAACACCCCCGAGCCCGCGCCGTCAGTTCAAGGACTGACGGCCCAAGGGAGCGGGGCCCCCTGTGCGAGTCGGGGTGGCCCCGCTTCCGCATGTCAGGGCTGGGTCACACCAGGCCGGGGGTGTTGGTGCCGGCCTCGGACGGGAATGCACGGAGGCCCCGACTCGATGAGTCAGGGCCTCGGTGGTCAGGGGTGGGTGACGGGTCTCAGTTGCGCGAGCAGAGCGGCGGAAGGAGCTTGCAGAACCACGGCGGCAGTGCCTGCTGCTGCACGGCGAGGACGGGCACACCGGCGGCGAGGACGACCCCGGCGATGATCGATGCGAGTGCGGACTTCATGGTGGACTCCCCACGTAAGGCGCCCGACTTCTCGGGCGTCCATCTTGACCCTACGCCGCGACCCCTGCCCACAGATCGGCTGAAGGTGCCATCCGGCTGGTACGAAAGTTGGAGATTCCTGCTCAAACCGGTCGTGGGGCGTCGCTGTCCACGACGCGTGCGAGGAAGTCCTCGACGTTCTCGGTGAGCCGCCGCACCCGGGCGTCCTCGTCCAGGGTCTCGGGCATCCGGCCACCACCGACCGCGCGGCGCAGCCCGCGCAGGTACAACGAGCACGCCAGGTCGGCGCAGATGTAGGTGCCGACCGTGTTGTGATTCAGGCCCGCCCGCCCGGCCCGGCGGGCGACCATCAGCAGGGCCCCCTGACCGGGGTGCTGGGTCCAGCACAGGTTGCACAGTGCCCGGCGGCCCCGCGGGCGGTTCTTGGGCAGGCGCAGCATGACGCCCACGACGCCGAAGGAGGTCTCGGCGACCAGGTGGCCGCGTTCGGGGGTGGCCGGGTCGACCCACCCGAGGTAGTCGAGGGTGTCCCACAGGGTCGCGTCGAACCACCACGGCAGCTCCAGCCGCTCGAGCTCGGGCTCGGTCGCGTTGACGAAGCTGCCGCGGACCTCGTCCGCGGTGAGGGCCCTCATGGGCCGTTTCTACCCCACGCGGGGCTCAGACCCAGCCATTCTCCGTGGCGAGCCGCAGGGCTTCGGCCCGGTTGCGGGCCCCGAGCTTGCCGATCGCGGAGCTCAGGTAGTTGCGGACGGTGCCCTCCGACAGGTGCACCGACTGCGCGATCGCGTGGGTCGAGGCGCCGCCCGCCGAGGCGGCCAGGACCAGCGCCTCCTTCTCCGCGAGCGGGGACGCCCCGATCGACAGGGAGGCGGCCGCGAGGTCGGGGTCGACCACCCGCAGGCCCGTCGCGGCCCGCCGGATGCTCTCGAGGAGGCGGTCGATGGGGGCGTCCTTGACCATGAATCCGACGGCGCCCGCCTCCATCGCGCGGCGCAGGTAGCCGGGGCGTCCGAACGTGGTGAGCACGACGACGTGGGCGTCCGGCGCACCGGCCCGGAGCGCGGGGATCGCGTCGATGCAGTCCTCGACCCCCAACCCGCCGTCGGGCATCTGCACGTCCAAGAGCACCACGTCGGGCCGGGACGCCGCGCAGGCCTCCACCGCCTCGGCGCAGGTGCCCGCCTGGCCCACGACCTCCAGGTCGTCCTCGAGGTCGAGGGTGGTGGCCAGCGCGGAGCGGATGAGGGCCTGGTCGTCGGCGACGACGATCCGGATCACGGTTCCTCCCGGGGTTCGAGGGCGGCGTGGACGGTGGTGCCGGCGTCCGAGGAGGTGACGTCGAGGCGTCCCCCGGCGGCGTCGAGACGCTCGGCCAGCCCGCGGAGGCCGGTGCGGCCGGAGCGCGTGTCGAAGCCGCGCCCGTCGTCGGTGATCGTGATCGCGGCGTCGTCGACGGTGATCCTGCAGACCGAGGCGCCCGCGTGGCGGACGACGTTGGTGACGGCCTCGCGCACCACGTAGCCGAACAGCTCGGAGCGGGCGTCGTCGAGCACGGGGAGCGCGGACGGCGTCCGGCACTCGATCCCGGCGGCGTCCAGCACCGAGCGCGCGGCGGCGACCTCGGCAGCGAGGCGCACCTCGCGCATGCCGGACGCCGTGGCCCGGACGTCGGCCAGCGCCTGGCGGGCGACGTCGGCCATTGACGCGATCTCGGCTCGGGCGGCATCGTCGGAGCGGCCCACGAGCCGCTGGGCGAGGTCGGCCTTGACGGCGATCGTGGTGAGCGAGTGGCCGAGGATGTCGTGGAGGTCGCGCCCGATGCGCTCCCGTTCGGCGGCGACGGCGAGCACGGCGGTGCGCTCCTCGGCGCGGCGCAGGGCGACCTTGGTGCGCTCGGCGTCGATGGAGGAGCCGATCCCCCAGCCGATCCCGAACGCCATCATCCCCATGACGACGCCGAACGCGTCCCCGCGGACCAGCGACCAGCCCAGCGCCAGCAGGGACAGGGCGGGGATGACGATCCGGGCGTGCCGCCACGCGATGAGCACCGCGGCGGACGCCGTGGCGAAAGCCGCGAAGTAGGCCGGGCGGGCGTCGCCGTCCGTCACCCACCCCAGCACGGCGATGGCGCCCAGCAGGCCGGCGAACCAGAGCCAGCGCCGGGTCTCCGACCAGTGCAGCACCACCGTCGTGCCGAGGAAGAAGACCAGCAGCGCCACGGCGGCGAGGATCGCCAGGGCCCACGTCCGGGGTGTCCAGCCCTCGGAGAAGAGGAACGGGACGAGCACGAACGCCCCGCTGGGCAGGAAGTAGCCGGCGCCCTGGGCCAGGCCGCGCCGCCACCAGGGCAGGCCGTCGGCCCCCGCGTCGTGCGCGGGGGCCGAGAGGTCGGGCTGGGTGGTCACCGGGTGCTCCTGGGGTCAGCGGCGCGAGGTGCGCACGGCCCGACCGTAGCCCAGCGCCCCGAGGCCGACCAGAACCACAGCCCACGTGCCGATCACGAGGACGCCCTGGGTGGGGAAGTCGCCGCCGACCAGCGGCCAGGTGCCGATGCGTCCGGCCCAGTAGGAGGGGAGCAGCTTGCCGACGGTCTGCATGGCCTCGGGCATCATCTCCAGCGGGAACCACAGGCCGCCCAGCATCGACAGCGCCAGCATCACGAGCGTGGTGGCGGCGCCCGCCGCGGCGGGCTTGAGCCACAGGCCGAGCGTCAGGCCGAGGATCACCATGGGCAGCAGCGACAGCAGCACGAGGGAACCGGAGGCCAGCCAGGTCTCCACGGGCATCCGGACGCCACGGACGGCGCCGGCGAGGAACACGACCACGATCGCGGGGATGACCACGCCGATCGCCACGAGCACCTTGGCGACGATGAACTGGGTGGGGCTCAGCGCGGTGACCATCAGCTGGCGGAACCAGCCGGTCGAGCGCTCGTTGGTGATCTGGTTGCCGGCGCTCATCGCGGCGCCGAGCGCGCCGTAGGTCGCCATCGTGACCATCATGATCGCGGCCACCTCGACGCCGCCCTGGCTGAGTTGGTCGCCGTAGATGCCGGCGAAGAACAGGTAGATCGTCACCGGCATGGCCATGATGAACGCGAGGAACGACCAGTCGCGCAACGTCATCAGCCAGCTGTGCAGCAGGTAGTGGGCGAAGTGCCGGACGCCGGCGCCGCGGCGCGTGCGCGTGGGGGTGGTCGTCCGGGCCTCGGTGGCGGGGAGGGCGATGGCGGTCATGGTGGGTTCTCCTGGGTCTGGTGGGGGTGGGTGGGTCAGGCGACGAGTTCGAGGAAGGCGTCCTCGAGGCGGGGGGCGGTGACCTCGACGTCGCGGACGGAGGGGTCGACGAGCAGGGCGCGCAGGGCGGCGTCGGAGTCGGAGCAGGCGAGCTGCCACGTCGCGCCGTCGCGGTGGGCGGTGACGACGCCGGGCAGGGCCGTCCAGTCACGGTCGGGGCCGGCGAACCGGACGTGGCGCCCGCCCACCGCGGCCTTGATCTGCGCCCCGGTGCCGTCGGCGACGACCCTGCCGGAGTTCAGGACGACGATGCGGTCGGCGAACTCGTCGGCCTCGTCGAGGTAGTGGGTGGCGAACACGACGGTGCGGCCGCCGGCGGTGAGGTCGGCCATCGTGGCCCAGAAGCGGCGGCGGGCGTCCACGTCGAAGCCGACGGTGGGCTCGTCGAGGATCAGGAGCCGCGGGTCGCCCATGATCGCCAGCGCGAACCGGACGCGCTGGGCCTGGCCGCCGGACAGCTTGCCCACGTTGCTGCGCAGCAGGCCGGCGACGTCGGTGCGCTCGATGACCTCGCCCAGCGGCAGCGGGTGGGCGTGGAGCCCGTGAACCAGCTTGAGCATGGCCCCGACCGAGGTCTCGGCCAGCAGGGCGCCGTTCTGCAGCATGGCGCCGACGTCGCCGCCCCGGACCGCCTCGGAGGGGGTGGCGCCGAACACGCGGGCGGTGCCGGCGTCCGGTTTGGTCAGCCCGAGGACCATCTCCGTCGTGGTCGACTTGCCGGCGCCGTTGGGGCCGAGCAGGGCCAGGATCTGGCCGGCGGGCACCTCGAGGTCGAGGGCGTCCACGGCGGTGAGGGAACCGAAGCGCTTGGTCAGTCCCGTGAGGCTGATGGCGGGGGTGCTGTTCGTCATGGCTCAAGCCTCGCCGGATCGGCCGCTGCCGATCAGGGGGCGTCGTCATGACTTCCGGGTGACAGTTGTCACCCGGCCCCCGGTCAGCCGCCCGGCGTCGGGCTCGGGGAGGCGGTGGGCAGGCTGGTGTCGAGGCGGTCGAGAAGCTGCTGGGCGGTGGCGGCCATGCTGGTCCCGGGCACGAGCTCGACGACCTTGCCCCACGCCTGCTCGGCCCTGTCGGCGTCCGGCGGGTCGAGGCTCAGGTAGAGGAAGCCGAGGTTGTACCAAGGCCCCGGGTCCTCGGGGGCGAGTCGGGTGACCTCGAGCCACTGCTCCTCGGCGGCCTCGAACTGGCCGTCGCCGAAGAGGGCCACCCCGTAGGCCAGCCGGTCGTCCTTGTTCGTCGGGTCGGCGTCCACCTTCGCCTTGAGGTCGGCGAGTTGCTCGGGGGTGACCGGCGTCGGGGTGGCGGCCGCGGCGTCCACGGCAGGGTGGTCGGGCGGCATCTGGCTGGCCTGGCCCTGGTTGAAGATGACCCACGCGATCCCCAGACCGATCAGCACGCCCAGCAGCGCGTACAGCCACGGGCGGCGCAGCTTCGGCGCGGCGGCGGGGGCGGTGAGGTCGTCGTCGAGGAGGTCGGACGCCGAGGGCTCGGCCCCGGCCCCGCGCGCCGCCGTCGGGGCGGGACGGGCGGGTTCGGCCGGGAACTCCTCCCGGTCGAAGATGTCGACCGGCTCCTCGCGTGGGGTCATGGGGCATCCTCTCATGGGGCTGGATGGGGGTACTCAGCGAGACGGGGGATGGGGTCACCCTCCCCATCCCCCGTCCGCTGCCGAACGGCCGGGCTCAGCCCTGCTTGTTCGGAGCCAGCGGCACCGGGAACGTCCCGTCGGGGACGGACTCGGCCGGTCCAGCGGGCGCGTAGGTCACGCCGCGGAGCGCCATCTGGCCGCGCCGCGAGGCGTCCGTCACGTCGTTGAGGAGCCGGTTGGTGTAGGCCGGGGCGTGGAAGCCGCGGCTGTTCTCGGAGACCACGTAGTCCAGGAAGAACTGCGCCTTGCGCTGGAAGCCGTAGGCGGCCTCGATGCGGTCGGTCGCCGTCCCGTCGTTCTTCGCCGCCTCGATGTCGTAGATCAGGGCGGTGAGGGCGTCGAACGCGACGTTCTTCGTCTGCTCGTACGTGTCGTGGATGCCGGCGACGCGGTCACGCATGGCCTGCTCGGTGGTGCTGTGGCACGTGAGGCAGGAGGAGTTGATCGTCGCGTCGCTGCGCATCGGGCTGGCGATCTGGTGGTTCGACACCTTGGCGGCACCCTCGCGCTGGTACGGCATGTGGCAGTCGGCACAGGTCACGCCGGACTTCGCGTGGACGCCCTGGCTGAACGTCTCGAAGTCGGGGTGCTGGGCCTTGACGACCGGGGCGCCGGTCAGCTTGTGGGTGAAGTCGCTGAAGCCGACCTCGTCGTAGTAGGCGAGCGCGTCGTCGGCGGTGAGGCCCTTGTCCCACGGGAAGGTGAGGGTCTTCTCGTCGCCCTTGAAGTAGTACTCGACGTGGCACTGGGCGCACACGAAGTTCCGCATCTCCTGCGGGGTGGCCATCGTGTTGACGTCGTAGTTGGCGACGCCCTGGCCGGCCTTGTACTCCTTGATGCCCTCCTCGAAGGCGGGGCGGGTGACGCGGAGCTTCATCGTCTGCGGGTCGTGGCAGTCGATGCAGCCGACCGGGTGCTTGGCGAACTCGGTGGCCTCGGCGTACGGCATCTTGTTCATGGCCGCCCAGCCGGCGTCCCTGTCTCCGTTTCCGAGCGTGTCGACGACCTCGGGCAGCGAGGTGTGGCAGTTGAGGCAGGCGCCGGGCTGCTTGAACGGGTCCTGGACGCGCTTGACCAGCCGCTGGTCCTCGAGCATGTAGGCGTGGCCGCGCGGCTCGTTGTACTCGACCGCGAAGGCGTAGCCCTGCCACATGGTGACCAGGCGCGGGTCGTGGGCCAGCTTGCTCTTGGCCTTGACCGTGCGCGGGTCGGTGGCGGTGGGCGTCTGCGCCACCTGCTCGTCGGCCGGCATCTTGGAGGTCAACCGCCAGCCCTCGTACTGCAGCGGGAAGTTCTGGCCCCACACCGCCGAGTCGTAGGTCGTCTCGCTGAGCTCGGCGATGCGGAAGTACGGGTTCTCACCCTCCGCCCGCCGCTCGAAGACGCTCATCAGCATCGAGGCGATGCCGACGGTGACCAGGGCCCCTGCGACGAGGAACACCCCGGCCATCAGGAGCCGGCGGTCCTTCTTCTTCTCGGTTTGCATATCGATCACCTCATGTGTCCGACTTCGGCGTGGCATTGGAGACAGTCGATCCGGGTGCTGTGGGCACCGACGGTCGTGGCGAACTTGCGCGGCTCGGAGATGTCGTCGACCAGGTTGCCGTGGCAGTAGAGGCAGGCCTCCTGGGTGATCTCGCGGTTCATCTCGCGGATCTTGATGTTCTCGGGGTAGTCGCGGGTGGTGAACTTCAGCGCGTGCCAGAAGCCGTTGTCGGCCTTGTTCACGTACTTGTGGATGATGTTGTCGTGCGGGGAGTGGCAGTCGTTGCACGTGGCGGCGTTCTTGTGGCTGCCCTTGAGCCAGCCGTTGTACTGCTCGTTCATCGCGTGGCACTGGTTGCAGGTCTGCGGGTCGTTGCCCAGGTAGGCCCACCCGCCCGCGTAGCCGAACGTGAAGACCGCGATGCCGAGCAGGATGCCGACCAGGCCGCCGGCGATGGTGATCGCGATGCCGCTGAAGCTGGTCAGGATGCCCATGATCCCGGGCTTGCGCTGCTTGGCCATCGGGCCTCCCTCCTCTCGCGCACGTCAGTGCACCCGTTGTCTCCTACATCGTGTCGTGAACGCGCGTCGGTGCCCATCCGTCAGGGGGTACATAGTGGGCACAGCGCAGGCATGTACCGGGCGCCATCCGGGGGTTGACAGGCACGGACGCCCTCCGGCCGGGTGGTCCGGGGCTCAGGCCCGGGGCGTCCCGAGACCGGCGCGGACGATGTACGCGGCCGCCTGGATCCGGTTGTCCATGCCGAGCTTGGTGAGGGCGTTGTGGACGTGGTTCTTCACCGTGCCCTCGGTGATCGACAGGGTCACCCCGATCTCCTTGTTGGACAGCCCGTCCGACACCAGGCGAAGCACCTCGAGCTCGCGCACGGACAGGGCCGCCTCCTCGGCGACGGGCGCCGGGGTGGGGGTCGTGGTGTCGCGCAGCGCGCCGAGCAGCTTGCCGACCAGGCTGGGCGCCACCGGGGACTCGTCGCGCATCGCGGCGCGGATCATCGCGAACAGCTCGTCGGGGTGCAGGTCCTTGAGGAGGTAGCCGTGCACGCCGAGGCGCACCGCCCCGAGCAGGTGCTCGTCGTCGTCGACCACCGTGAGCATGATGATCTTCGCGCCCGGCACCACGTCGCGCAGCCGCCCGGCGGCGGTGACGCCGTCCATGACCGGCATCTCGACGTCGAGCAGGATGATGTCGGGCCTCACCACCTGGGCCAGCTCGACGGCCTCCACGCCGTTGTCGGCCTCGCCGACGACCTCCATGTCGTCCTGCTCGTCGATGAGCGCGGCGATCGCGCGCCGGAACAGCGGCAGGTCGTCGGCCAGCAGGATGCGGGAACGGGCCTCGCTCATGCGACGGCCTCCCCGACGCGCGCGGGAGCCGGGGCGTTCGGCCTGGCCGGGGCGGCGTCCGGGAGCGTGACGACCACGCGGGTGCCGCGCCCCGGTGCGGCGTCGAGGTGCAGGGTGCCGCCGGCCGACTCGGTGCGCTCGCGCATCGTGACCAGGCCGAACCCGTCGGACCCGCGCGGGTGCCCGGGGTCGAAGCCGACGCCGTCGTCCTCGACGACGAACTCGGTGTGGCCGTCGCGGGTGGTGACCCGCACGGCCGCGTGGGTGGCCCCGGCGTGCTTGCGGATGTTGGCCAGCGCCTCCTGCGCCACACGGATGACCTGCACCTCGGCGGCGGGGGAGAGGTTGAGCTCGGCCGCGGTGTCGGCGTGGAGGGTGGTCCGGATGCCGCTCGTGCGCGAGAACACGGACACGAACGCGTCGAGGTGCTCCAGGAGGGACCGCTCGGGGTGGTGGGCGTCCTTGAGCCCGACGATCGCCTCGCGCACGTCGCGCTGGGCCTCGCGGCACAGGGTGGCCAGGTCGTCGATGTCGGCGCGTACGCGCTCGTCGCCGGCCACGGACGGCCGGGTCTCGAGCGCCCGCAGCCGCAGGTGCGCCACCGCGAGGACCTGGGCCAGGCTGTCGTGCATCTCGCGGGCGATCCGGTCCCGCTCGACGAGCGCGGCGGACTGCCGCTCGGCCTCGACCACCGCCTGGTGGGTGCGGTCGATGAGGCGGTACATGCCCCAGCCGAAGACGAGCACGCTGGTGAGCAGGACGGTGCCCAGCACGAGGTGGCCGGTGCGCAGGCCGAGCGTCTCGATCACCCAGGGGCGCAGGCTGAGCAGGGTGATGACGAAGACGAGGGGGGCGACGAGCCCGAGCAGGCGCAACTGCCGCAGGGGCACGGTCCGTGCGGGGGTGTCGTGGGTCACGGGTCCTCCTGTGGGTGATCCAGGATGGGTCCTCTTACACACAGTAGTAGAGAATCACCCGTCGTGGTACCGGCGTTGCTGCTTCTTCTCCGCCTGGATGCGCTTGGCGGCCAGGCGCCGCTCGTTGCTCGCCCTTGAGGGCCTCGTCGGACGCCGGGGCGGGGGTGGGGGTTGCAGCGCGGTCCGCAGGATGGCGGCCATCCGCTCCCGGGCCGCGCGGCGGTTGCTGAACTGCGAGCGGCGCTCCGAGGCGTCCACGGTGAGGGTGGTGCCGACCAGCTGGTGGGCCAGGCGCACCAGGAGCCGCGTGCGCTGGGACGCCGTCAGGGTGGTGCTGGCGGCGATGTCGAACCCGAGCTGCACCCGGGAGTCGGTCGTGTTCACGCCCTGCCCGCCCGGCCCGGAGGACCGGGCGAACCGCTCGGTGAGCTCGCCGGCGGGGATCCGCAGGCCGTCGGGGAGGCCCGGACCCGGGTCGACCACGAGCTCGTTCACGGTGCCAGCGTAGGGGTGGAACGGGGACTTGACGGGCGTCAAGGATGGGCGGCGCGGATCTTCGTACGGTCAGGGACATGAACAAGATCCACGCATGGCTCCACGGTCGGTGGGGCGTCCCGGCCGTCTCGGGCGGCCTGATCCTGGCCTCCCTGGCCACCGAGAACCTCGTCGGCAACCAGCCCGTCGCCGACGTCCTCATGCTCGCTGCCGGCGTGGTCGCGGGCCTGCCGATCGCGATCAAGGCGATCCGCGCGCTGCTCGCCAAGCTGGTCAGCATCGACCTGCTCGTCACGGTCGCCGCCGTGGGCGCCATCATCGTGGGCGACTTCTGGGAGGCCGCCGCGGTGACCTTCCTGTTCGCGATCGGCGGGGCGCTCGAGAACGCCACCCTGAACCGCACCCGCTCGGCGCTGGCCGAGCTGGTCGCCGTGGCCCCCGACACCGCGGTCGTGCTGCGCGACGGCGTCCAGGTCGAGGTCGGGGCCGCAGCCGTCGAGCCCGGCGAGACCGTGCTCGTGAAGAACGGCGCCAAGGTCCCGGTCGACGGCGTGGTCATCGGCGGTACGGGCGCGATCGACGAGGCGTCGATCACGGGCGAGTCGATCCCCGCCGAGAAGACCGAGGGCGACCAGGTGTTCGCCGGCACGGTCTCGGCGAGCGGCTTCCTGCAGGTGCGCGCCACCGGCGTGGGCGCCGACACGACGCTGGCTCGGATCATCCACCGCGTGGAGGAGGCTCAGGACGCCAAGGCGCGGACGCAGACGTTCATGGAGAAGTTCGCCCGCTGGTACACCCCCGGCATCATGCTGCTGGCGCTCGTCGTCGGCCTGATCACCCGCGACACCCACCTCGCCCTGACCCTGCTCGTGATCGGCTGCCCCGGCGCGCTGGTCATCTCGATCCCGGTCTCGATCGTGGCCGGCATCGGCCGCGGCGCCCGCGACGGCATCCTGATCAAGGGCGGGGAGTTCCTCGAGACGTCGGCCCGCATCTCGGCCGTCGCGCTCGACAAGACCGGCACCCTGACCGAGGGCCGCCCGCAGCTCACCGACGTGGTCGCACTCGACCCCCGCTTCACCGAGGACGAGGTGCTCGCCCTGGCCGCCCGCGCCGAGGCCGGCTCCGAGCACCCGCTCGCCCGCCCGATCGTCGACGCCGCCGCCGAGCGCGGCCTGGCGATCGCCGGCCTGCCCGAGCACACCGAGCCGGTGCCCGGGAAGGGCATCGTCGCCACCCTCGACGGCGTCACCGTCCACGTCGGCAACCCCGCCCTGCTGGACGCCACGGGCATCGACACCGCCCCCGCCGCGGCCCTCGTCGACGAGCTGTCGGTGGCCGGCCGGACCGCGATGCTGGTCGCGGTCGACGGCACCCTGGCCGGCGTGGTCGCCGTGGCGGACCGGATCCGCGACGACGCAGCCGAGATGGTGCGCCGCCTGCACGCCAACGGCGTGCGGAAGGTCGTCATGCTCACCGGCGACAACCGGCGCGTGGCCGAGGCCGTCGCCGCCCGGGTCGGCGTCGACGAGGTGCACGCCGGGCTGCTGCCCGAGGACAAGCTCGACATCGTCGCCCGCCTCCAGGCCGAGGGCCACGTGGTCGCCATGGTCGGCGACGGCGTCAACGACGCCCCCGCCCTGGCCACCGCCGACATCGGCGTCGCCATGGGCGCGGCCGGCACCGGCGTCGCCATCGAGACCGCCGACATCGCCCTCATGCGGGACGACCTGCTCAAGCTGCCGCAAGCCGTGCGCCTCGCCCGGCGCACCGTCTCCACCATGCGCCAGAACATCGTGATCGCCCTCGTCGTGGTGGGCACGCTGCTGGCCGGCGTCCTCTTCGGCGGCGTGACCATGGCGGTCGGGATGCTGGTGCACGAGGCGTCCGTGCTGGTCGTCATCGTCAACGCCATGCGCCTGCTGCGCCGCGAGCCCGAGCGCCGCACGGCGGCCCCCGCCACCACCCGCGCCCCCGAGCGCGAGCCCGCCCGGGTCGCTTGACATCCGTCAAGGCGTCCGAGCCCGCGGCGTCCGAGAATCGAACCGAACCCGAACACAGGAGAGACAACATGACCACCCAGGTGCAGAACCCCACCCACACCGTCCTGCGCGCCGAGGGCTTCGCGTGCCCGTCGTGCGTGTCGAAGATCGAGAAGCAGGTCGGACGCCTCGACGGCGTGTCGAACGTGAAGGTGCACTTCGCGAGTTCGCGGATCGAGGTCGACCACGATCCGTCCCGCCAGAGCGTCGATGACCTGGTCGCGGCGGTCGCGAAGGCCGGCTACAAGGCGAAGGCGTCCGCCTTCTGACCCCGTGACGGCACCCCACCCGAGGCCCCGGCAGATCCAAGCTGTCCGGGGTCTCGGCGCGTCCCCTGCAAGACTGTCCCGCATGGGAGCAGGACACAGCCACGGCCCGGCGGCCGACCTCGACCTCTCGCGCGCGGCCCGGCTGGGCAGCATCGGCCTACGTCGGCGAGGGCGGCACTCCCTACTACGCGCTGGTCACCATCGACCGTCTGCTGCCCCTGGCCCTGTTCACGCTCGCCTTCGTGGTGGTCGTCATCGCGGTGGCGGGCTGGAAGGGCGTCCGCGGCCTGATCGGGCTCGGCGTCGCCGGGGCGATCTTCTTCGGCTTCATGCTGCCCGCCCTCGCCACCGGACGCCCCGCGGTGGCGGTCGCGCTCGTGGGCGGTTCGGCGATCATGTTCGCCGTCCTCTACCTCGCGCACGGGATCTCCATGCGCACCACCTCGGCGTTCGTGGGCACGCTGGTCAGCCTGCTCGCCACCGCCGGGCTGGGCGCGCTGGGGGTCTGGGCCGCCCGCCTGAGCGGCCTGTCCACCGACGAGACGATCGCGTTGGCGGGCCAGTCCGAGGGGTTTGTCGTTCACGGCCTTGCTGACCTGCTCGCTGGTGATCGCGGGCCTGGGCGTCCTGAACGACACGACGATCACGCAGGCCTCGGCGGTCTGGGAGCTGCGCGCCGCCGGCCCGCACCTCTCGCGCTGGGACCTGTTCACCGCCGGCATGCGCATCGGTCGCGACCACATCGCCTCGACCATCTACACGATCGTGTTCGCCTACGCCGGCGCGGCCCTGTCGACGCTGGTGCTGCTCTCGCTCTACAGCCAGCCGCTGGACCTGCTGCTGTCCACCGAACCCTTCGCCGAGGAGATCGTCCGCACACTCGGGTCCGGCATCGGCCTGGTGCTCAGCGTGCCGCTGACCACGGGCGTGGCGGCCCTGACCGTGGGCAGCGCGGTGGCCGCGGCGTCCGCCTCGTCGACCCCGCGTCGCGCCAAGCCGGCCCACGACCACGCCCACGGGTGAGCGGTCGTCGGCAGCCTGTTCAGGCCTGGCGCAGGTCGGTGTCGAAGCCGTCGAGCGAGCGGCGGTTCTTGTCGCGCTGGTACTTCGCGATGCCGTCCGGTCCCTTGTTCGCCGCCCACTGCGGCATGAGGTCGCGCTGACCGACGTGGTCGTAGAGCGGGACGCCGAACCCGCACGACGTCTGGCACGAGTCGACGTCGACGACGAACACCTGGCGCGCGCCGTCCAGCGGCGGGAAGAGGGAGACGACCTCGTCCCACTCGGCGTCGGGCGGCTGGACCATGCGGGCGGTGCCGTAGAGGCGCAGGATCCAGGGCTTGCCCTCGAAGGCGCAGAACATGATCGTCATGCGCGGGTCGAGCCCGATGTGCGCGGCGGTCTCTTTGCCCGAGCCGGTGCCGTTCAGCCACGCGACCCGGTTCGGCCCCAGCACGCGGAACGAGTCGAGCCCCTTCGGGCTGACGTTCACGCGGCCGGTGGGTGCCGCGGTCGCGACGAAGAACATCTGCTGGCGGCCGATGAACTCGACCAGCTTCGGCTCGATGGTGTCGTAGAGGGTGCCCATCACGTCTCCTCGGGAGTCGAGGCGGGCTTCGGCTCGTCGGCCGGTTCGGTGCGCTCGGCGAGCTCGATCCACTCCGAATCGCAGCCGGGGCACCGGTACACGGGCGCTCCCTCGAGGGTGCGGTCGGTGGTGATGGTCCCGCAGGCGTCCTCGCAGGGATTCGAGACCAGGTAGCGCGCGCGTGGTGGCATGCGCCCATTGTTGCCGACGGCCGGGAGGGCCTCTTTGTGGGGTCTCCACAACATTCGGGGGGCGGGGTTGGGCGTGCGCCGGTTGAATTGGGCAACTTCCGCTGAAACCGCCTGTCCGATGTGCGTGGGGCCAACGTTCGGTGACACATTCGGAACCATCCCCACCCCGGGGAGTGTTCGTCGTGAGGAGAATCTGTGTTCAAGCGCATCGCCATCGTCAACCGGGGCGAGGCCGCCATGCGGCTCATCCACGCGGTCCGGGAGATGAACGCCGAGTGGCGGGACGCGGAGCCCATCACGACGATCGCGCTGTACACCGACGGCGAGACCTCGGCCATGTTCGCCCGCGAGGCCGACGAGGCCTACCCGCTGGGCCCGGCGTCCGAGCGCCCGTACCTCAACCACGACCTCCTGGCGAAGGTGCTCACCGAGGTCCGCGCCGACGCCGTGTGGGTCGGCTGGGGCTTCGTCGCCGAGGACGCCGCCTTCGCCGACCGCATGGCCGAGCTGGGCATCACCTTCATCGGCCCCAGCGGCGACGCGATGCGCTCCCTGGGCGACAAGATCGGCTCCAAGCTGCTCGCCGAGGAGGCCGGCGTCCCGGTCGCCCCGTGGAGCAACGGCGGCGTGCACACCCTCGACGAGGCCCTCGAGGCCGCCCAGCGCATCGGCTACCCCCTCATGCTCAAGGCCACCGCGGGCGGCGGCGGGCGCGGGATCCGCCGCGTCGACACCCCCGAGGACCTGACCGACGCCTACCAGCGCACCTCCGACGAGGCCCTCCGCGCCTTCGGCAGCGGCGTGCTGTTCCTCGAGAAGCTCGTCACCGGCGCCCGCCACGTCGAGGTGCAGCTCATCTCCGACGGGGATACTGCGTGGGCCCTCGGCGTCCGCGACTGCACCGTGCAGCGCCGCAACCAGAAGATCATCGAGGAGTCGCGCTCGCCGCTGCTCACGCCCGGTCAGGTCGCGACGGTCGCCCGCAGCGCCGAGCGCCTCGCCCGCCTCGTCGGCTACCAGGGCGCCGCGACCGTGGAGTTCCTCTACCAGCCGCAGCGCCACGAGTTCGCCTTCCTCGAGGTGAACACCCGCCTCCAGGTCGAGCACCCGATCACCGAGGTCGCGACCGGCTTCGACCTGGTGAAGGCGCAGATCCGCATCGCGGCCGGCGAGAAGCTGCCGCCCACGCGCCCGACAGAGGAGGGCCACGCGATCGAGGCCCGCCTCAACGCCGAGGACCCCGACCGCGACTTCGCCCCCGCCCCCGGCCGCATCACCCGCCTCGACCTGCCGGCGGGCCCCGGCATCCGCGTCGACACCGGTTTCGCCGAGGGCGACACCATCCCGGCCGACTTCGACTCGATGGTCGCCAAGGTCATCGCCTACGGACGCCGCCGCTCGGTCGCGCTCGCCCGCCTCCGTCGCGCGCTCGCCGAGACCACCGTCGTCATCGAGGGCGGCGCGACCAACAAGAGCTTCATCCTCGAGTTGCTCGAGCAGCCCGAGGTCATCGGCCCCGACGCCGGCGAGGAGGAGTACCGCTGGTCGCCGACCCCCCAGGCCCACGAGACGGTGCCGAGCGCGACCGGCTGGGCCGACACCGGCTGGATCGACCGCACCCGCGCCGAGGGCGGCCTGATCGCCGACGCCCACGCCGGCGTCGCCCTGGTCGCCGCCGCGATCGAGGCCTACGAGGAGGCCACCGAGGTCGAGACCGAGCGCCTGCTCGAGACCGCGCACGGCGGCCGCCCGCAGACGCAGCACAGGTCCGGCCTCACGGTCGACCTGAAGCTGCGCGGCGTCGTGCACACGGTCACCGCGTACGCGACCGCCCCGAACCGGTTCCGCGTCGACGTCGGCGGGCAGGCCTGCGACGCCGAGATGCAGCGCCTCGACGACGTGCACGCCCGTCTGGTCGTGAACGGCGTCCGCTACCGGCTGGTCACCGCGACGCACGGCCCGGTCCACCTGATCGAGGTCAACGACGTCACCCACCGCATCGCCCGCGACGAGGGCGGCGTGCTGCGCTCCCCGGCGCCCGCGCTCGTCGTCGCGACCCCGGCCGCCGTCGGCGACGTCGTCGAGGCCGGTGCCCCGGTCGTGGTGCTGGAGTCGATGAAGATGGAGACCGTCATCCCGGCGCCGTTCACCGCGCGCGTCAAGGAGCTCCACGTCATGACCGGCTCCCAGGTCGAGACGATGGCCCCGCTCGTCCGGCTCGAGCCCGTCAGCGAGGGCCAGGAGGAGGCGCAGGCCGAGCCCGCGGCGTCCGTCGACCTGCCCCCGACCCCGACCAACGGCAGCGCGACCGCCCGCGCCGACCGCCTGCGCGCCGACCTGTCGGCCACCCTGATGGGCTACGACGTCGACCCGTCGGCCCGCACGCTCGCCCAGTACCTCGCCGCCCGCGACGAGGCGCTGGCCGAGGGCGGCGACGTGCTCACCGGCGAGATCGCCCTCGTCGCGCTGTTCGCCGACCTCGCGGTGCTCAACCGCAACCGGCCGGTCAACGAGCAGGTCAACACCGAGCTGCGCGTGCACTCCGACCGCGAGCACTTCCACCGCTACCTGACCACCCTCGACGCCGCGCGCGCCGGCCTGCCCGAGACCTTCGTCGCGCGCCTGTCGACCGTGCTGGGCCACTACGGGGTCGACTCCCTCGACCGGACGCCCCAGCTCGCCGAGGCCGTCTTCCGCATCTTCCTGGCCCAGAAGCGCGTCGCCAGCGACGTGCCGATCGTGCTCGGCATCCTCGACCGCTGGATCGGCGAGCCCGCCCCGGACGCCGACCGCGCGGCCTCAGCGCGCGCCCACCTGGAGCGGCTGGTCCGCGCCACGCAGCTGCGCTTCCCGGCCGTCGGTGACCTCGCCCGCTCGGTGCGGTTCCGCTGGTTCGACCAGCCGCAGGTGGACGCCGAGCGCGCCAGCGTGCTCGCCGGCATCGCGACCGAGGTGGACGCCCTCGCCGCCGACCTCGACGCCCCCGACCACGACGAGCGCGTGCAGCGCCTCGCCGCGATCCCTGAGTGGACCGTCAACAACCTCGCCCTGCGCCTGGGCCGCGGCATCGCCGAGCGCGAGCCGATGCTCGAGGTGATGCTGCGCAAGTACTACGGCGACTACGACCTCGACGACGTGTCGGCGTTCGCGGTCGACGGCCGCGCGGTCGTCGTGGGCGACTACCGCATCGCGTCGCGCCCGACCCGGTTCATCGGCACGATCGGCACCGCCGACGAGATGGGCACCGACGGGCCCCTCGCCCGGCTCGTGGCCGGCGAGCTCGGCCGCCGCGAGCCCGGCTCCCAGGCCGTCGTCGAGCTGTACGTGCTGTTCGACGAGGTCCCGTCCGACGTCGGCGAGCAGCTGCGCGCCGCGCTGTCGACCTGGAGCTGGGACGCCGACGTGCACCGCGTCGCGGTGGGCATCTCCACCGCCGGCGGCGAGGTCGAGTACCGCTCGTTCCGGTTCGACGACGAGGGCGTGCTCTCCGAGGACGAGCGCATCCGCGGCCTGCACCCGATGGCCGGGCGCCAGCTCGACCTGTGGCGCCTGCGCGAATTCGACGTCACCCGCCTGCCCGCGCCCCGCGACGTGCTGCTGTTCGAGTGCGTGGCGAAGTCGAACCCAGACGACCGCCGCCTCGTCGCGATGGCGCAGGTGCGCCAGCTCGCCGCGGTGCGCGACGACCAGGGCAAGCTGATCGGCCTGCCCCACGCCGAGCGTGCGGTCGAGAACTGCCTCGAGTCGATCCGCCGCACGCGGTCGGCCCGGGGCTCGGCCGGCTCGAAGCTCGACATGAACCACGTCTGGGTGCACGTGTGGCCCGAGATCGACCTCGCCCTCGAGGACATCGCCGCGCTGCGCCACAAGATCACGCCGCTGTCGGACGGCGCGGGCATCGAGGAGGTCCTGTGCCAGGGCCGCTTCTCCCGGCCCGACGGGCAGGGTGCGGTCGCGATGGCGATCCGGTTCCACGCGGCCCCGGGCGCCGGTGTCCAGGCCTCGGTCAGCGAGCCGCCGACCGAGCCGCTGCAGCCGCTGGACGACTACGCGACCAAGGTGCAGCGCGCCAAGCGCCGCGGGCTGGTCTACCCCTACGAGCTGTCGGCCACGCTTGCCGGCAAGGGCGGCAGCGTCGTCGAGCTCGACCTCGACGCGTCCGGCCGCCTCGTGGAGGTGGACCGTGAGCCGGGCCGCAACAAGGCCGGGATCATCGTGGTGAAGGTGACCACGCCGACCGCCCTGCACCCCGAGGGCGTCACCCGCATCGCCATGGCCGGCGACCCGACCAAGGGCCTGGGCGCGGTCGCCGAGGCCGAGTGCTCGCGGGTCATCGCCGCCATCGACCTCGCCGAGGAGATGGGCGTGCCGGTGGAGTGGTTCACGCTCTCCTCGGGCGCGCGGATCTCGATGGACTCCGGCACCGAGAACATGGACTGGGTCGGCGCCGCCCTGCGCCGCATCATCGAGTTCACCCAGGCCGGCGGCGAGATCAACATCGTGGTCGCGGGCATCAACGTGGGTGCCCAGCCGTACTGGAACGCCGAGGCGACCATGCTCATGCACACCAAGGGCATCCTGGTCATGACGCCCGACTCGGCCATGGTGCTCACCGGCAAGCAGTCGCTGGACTTCTCCGGCGGCGTGTCCGCCGAAGACAACTTCGGCATCGGCGGCTACGACCGCGTCATGGGCCCGAACGGCCAGGCGCAGTACTGGGCGCCGAACCTGGTGGCCGCCTTCGGCATCCTGATGTCCCACTACGACGCGACCTACGTCGCGGCGGGGGAGTCGGGCCCGCGCCGGGCCGCGACGTCCGACCCCGTCGACCGGGACGTGTCGGACTTCCCCCACACGGTGGGCACCGACTTCGCCACCGTCGGCGAGATCTTCTCGCCGCTGCACAACCCCGACCGCAAGAAGGCCTTCGACATCCGCACCGTCATCGCGGCGGTCTGCGACCAGGACCACCCCCGCGTCGAGCGGTGGGCGGGCATGGCGGACGCCGAAACGGCCGTGGTCATGGACGCCCGGGTGGGCGGCCACTCGGCCTGCGTGATCGGGATCGAGTCGCAGCCGGTCGTGCGCGCGGGCTTCCCGCCCACCGACGGCCCCGACACGTTCACCTCGGGCACGCTGTTCCCGCGGTCGAGCAAGAAGGTCGCGCGCGCCATCAACGCGGCCTCCGGCAACCGGCCGCTGGTCGTGCTGGCGAACCTGTCGGGCTTCGACGGGTCGCCCGAGTCGATGCGCAACCTGCAGCTGGAGTACGGCGCCGAGATCGGCCGGGCCATCGTGAACTTCGACGGTCCCATCGTCTTCGTCGTGATCTCCCGCTACCACGGCGGTGCGTTCGTGGTCTTCTCCAAGACCCTGAACGAGAAGATGACCGTGCTCGCGATCGAGGGCTCCTACGCCTCGGTCATCGGCGGCGCCCCCGCTGCCGCGGTCGTGTTCGCGGGAGACGTGGGCAAGCGGACGGCGTCCGACGCCCGGGTCTCGGGGCTGGAGGCCGCGCTGCGGGACGCCGCGCCCGAGGACAAGGCGGCCCTACAGCTGGAGCTCGCCGACGTCCGCGCGGCGGTGCGGGCCGAGAAGATCTCCGAGGTCGCGGCCGAGTTCGATGGGGTGCACAACATCCACCGCGCCGTCGAGGTCGGGTCGGTCGACCGCGTGATCTCCCCGGCCGAGCTGCGGCCCTCGATCATCGCGACCATCGAGTCCCACCTCGCCTGAACCACACCCACCCCCACGCGTGTGGCATCAGCGCGGTGCGGAAGGTACCCCTGCGGCGCCTTCTGCACCGCGCCTCGGCCACACGGCCAGCGTGACGAGCGCGACCAGCGCCAGCGCGCTCGCGATGTACAGCGGCAGCGCCCACGGCGCGTGGTCACCCCCCGAGATGCCGAACGAGTCGGCCAGCGCCATGCCGGCGCCGAAGCTCGCGACGAAGTAGGCCGGGGCGCCCAGCACGAGCATGGCGAGGTAGCCGAGCGCGTAGTCCCAAGGGGCGGGGTCCTTGTCGAGCCACGCGGTCACGAGGAGCCCGACAGCCAGGGCGACACCGAACCCGAGCAGGCCCAGGACCCGCGGCGTCCCGAGGCTCTCGCCCCAGCGCGCCATCTCGGCCTCGATCTGGGGCAGGGTCCTGCCCGGCACCGCCGCGAGCGGGTTGAGCACGAGGATCTGCACCGCGGCCAGGGCCGCGTAGGCGACCATGGCCAGCGTGCCCAGGGCCGCGATGCGGCGGGTCAGGGAGCGGTCGGCCATGGCCCCACCCTGCCAGCGACCACGCGCGAGGGGCTCCACCCCCGGTCGGAGGTGGAGCCCCTCGGTGGTCTCGATCAGGCGACCTGCAGCGTGGTCAGGCAGGTGGCGTCCTCGGGACCGGTGGCGAACGGCACCGTGCCGGCCTTCCCGTCGGCGGTCACGGTGACCTGCCCGGTGATGTCCTTGGGCAGCCAGAAGCCGACGAAGCCGTTGGCGTAGGTGGTGGCGTCCTCGTCGACGAGCACGGTGCCGGCGGAGTCGACGATCTTCACGTGGACGTCGGCCGACTGCATCTCGCCCATGCACGTCGCGAGGGAGTGGTAGAAGCACTCGTGCGTCTGCGAGGCGTACGGGGCGATCGACAGGTAGAACTGGTCGCCCTCGATCGGAACCTTGGTCTCGTTCGTGCCGTCGCCCACCAGCACGTGGTCGTAGCGCACCGACGCGCGCAGCGGCAGCGGTCGGGCGTCGGGGGCCTGGTCGAGTTCGTCGACGATCTGCTTGCCGGTCTTGCCGGCGAGGCCGACGGCGGCCAGCACGTCACCTGCCTGCCCCGCAGCCGGCGCGGACGCCGCGGGCGCGGCTTGGTTGCCTGCCGGGGCGGGCGCGGGGGCCGAGCAGCCGGAGAGGGCCACCAGCGCGGCCAACGACAGGGCGACAAGGGACTTCTTCACGGGTGCTCCTCGGGGATGCGGCTACGACACTGTGTAGTGTACATACGGGTGGGGGGTATCAGAAAAGGCGACAGGAGATCAACAAGGCATACTGTCGTCCCGCGGGGCGCTGGGCCCCACGGAGGTCGCCATGGAACTACTCGTCAGCTCGCCGCTGCTGGCCATCATGCTCGTGGTCGCGCTCGGTGCCGCGGTCGGGATGATCCCGTTCGGACCGATCCGCTTCGGTGCCGCGGGCGCCCTGTTCGTCGGCCTCGCTGTCGGCGCGCTGGTCCCCGACGCGGGCCTGGGGCTCGGGCTCGTGCAGCAGCTCGGCCTCGGGCTGTTCGTCTACATGGTCGGACTCGCCGCGGGGGAAACCTTCTTCGCCGACCTCCGCCGCCAGTTGCCCCTGATGATGCTCGGGCTCGGCACGGCCGCGCTCGCCTTCGGGGTCGCGGTGCTGGTCGGGCTCGGTCTCGGACTCGACGCCGGCTTCATCACCGGCACCTTCGCCGGCGCACTCACGTCCACGCCCGCCCTGGCGGCGGCCACCGCGGCCACCGGCTCGCCGAACGCTGCGGTGGGCTACTCGATCGGCTACCCGCTGGGCGTCGTCCTCGCGATCGTGGCGGTCGGCCTCGTCGTCGGACGCCGCTGGCCCGACGCCCGCGACCCCCGCAGCGCCGCCGCCGAGGGGATCGTCGCCACCAGCACCCACGTCGAACGGGACGCCGCCCTGCGCGAGGTGCCCGGCTGGGCCGACGAGACCATCAAGATGAGCTACCTGGTCCGCGACGGCCGCACCCGCGTCCTCGCTCCCGGCGAGCACCTGCAGCCCGACGACCGCGTGCTCGTCGTCGGCGCCCCCGCCGCGGTCGAGGCGGCGGTCGCCTTCATCGGGCACGCCTCCCAGGGCGAACTCACCGACGACCGCCAGGCCGTGGACTTCCGCCGCTTCGTCGTCTCCAACCCCGCCGTCGCCGGCCGCTCCGTCGCGCAGCTGAACCTGCCCGGCCGCTTCGGCGGCGTCATCACCCGCGTCCTGCGCGGGGACGCCGACCTCCTCGCCCGCGACGACCTCGTCCTCCAGCCCGGCGACCGCGTGCTCGCGGTCGTCCCCCGGTCCGAGATGGATGCCGTCGCCCGCCACCTGGGCGACTCCGAACGCAAGGTCTCCGAGGTGGACGCGCTGGCCCTCGGCCTCGGGCTGTCGCTCGGCCTCCTGGTCGGCGCGGTCACGGTGCCCCTGGGTGGGGGAGCGTCCTTCTCGTTGGGTGCCGCGGCCGGACCGCTGGTCGTGGGCATGGTGCTCGGTGCGCTGCACCGCACCGGACCCCTCACGTGGGACGTGCCGCTGCCCGCGAACCTGACCATCCGCCAGCTGGGCCTGCTGCTGTTCCTCGCCGCGGTCGGGCTGGCGTCCGGGCCGGCCTTCGCGGCGTCCGCCTTCACCGGGACGGGAGTGCGCGTCGGCGTCCTCGCCCTGGCCGTGCTCGCGACGAGCGCCCTCGTGTTCGGGGTCGGCGGGCGCCTGCTCGGCCTCTCCGCGCCCCGCACCGCTGGCGGCCTCGCCGGGTTCGTCGGCCAGCCCGCCGTGCTCAGCTTCGCCACGCAGCGCCTGTCCGACGACCGCATCGAGGCCGGCTACGCCGCCCTGTTCGCGCTGGGCATCATCGTGAAGATCCTGCTCGTCCAGGTGTTCGGCGCGCTGCTGTAGGGAATTTAGATGCCGGCGGGGTTGGCCAGCTCGACGAGGCGGTCGACGACGCGCTCGACCGTCGCCGGAGCATCCGTCCGCCAGGCCGCGATGAGGTCGATCGTGACCTCGTCGGCCAGAGGGACGTACTCCACCCCGGGGATCTGGAGGTGGGCCACGCCCTGGGGCACCAGGGCCACGCCCTGACCGGAGGCGACGAAGGCGACCAGGGTCGCCGTCTCGCGCACCTCGGTGCGGATCATGGGGGTGAACCCGGCGGCGCGACAGGCGGCCACCAGCGCGGACGCCATCGCGCTCGCGCGGGCCTGATAACTGATGAAGGGCTCGTCGGCGAGATCGCCGAGGACGACCGGACCGGACGCTGCGGGGTGACCGGTGGGCAGGGCGGCGACCAGTGGCTCCGACCGGAGGACCCTGCTGCTCACGCCCGGCGCAAGGTCGAACGGCCTCAGGACCCCCACGTCGAGCGACCCGTCGGCCAGGCGTGCCGCGACCTCGGGGCTGAGCAGGTCGCCGGTGAGGTCGAGCTGGAGCAGCGGCAAGGCGTCCCCGACAGCTCGGGCCAGGGCCGGCATGAGGCCGAAGCTGGCCGAGCCGATGAACCCCAGGCGCAGCGAGCCCTGCTCGCCGGCGTCGATGCGGCGGGCCTCCGCCACGGCGTCATCGATCGCGTCGAGGATGCCGTGCGCCCGCTCGAGCAGCCGGGCGCCGGCCGGGGTCAGGTCCACCCGCCGGGTGGAACGGTCGAGCAGCTGCACCCCGATCTGGGCCTCGAGCGCCTTGATCGTCGGGGACAGGGCGGGCTGGGCGACGAAGAGCCGCTCGGCGGCCCGGCCGAAGTGCCGCTCCTCCGCGACGTACACGAAGGCGCGAAGCTTGCGCAGGTCGAGGGTGGTCACGACGAGCAGTCTGGGCGGTCATTCACAAGGGGACCGTACGGAATCGTCGTGGAGCCGGGCAAGGGTCGTCTTGATGTCCACCCACAGGACCGTGATGCGTCCTCATGAGCCGTTCATCAACTGCTCACTCGGAGTCCCTAATGTGGACACCATGGAACGCACCCGCATCACCGTCGTCGGGCTCGGTTACGTCGGCATGGCCTCGGCCGTGCTGCTCGCCCAGCGCCACGACGTCGTCGCCCTCGAGATCGACCCCGAGCGCGCCGCCCTGGTCAACGACGGCCGCTCCCCGATCGAGGACCCCGACATCTCCGAGTTCCTCGGACGCGGCGGGCTCAGCCTGCGCGCGACGACGGACCCGGCCGAGGCCTATGCGGGCGCGGAGTTCGTCATCATCGCCACCCCGACGAACTATGACCCCGAGCTGGACTACTTCGACACCTCCACCGTCGAGTCGGTGATCAAGGCCGCCGGGTCCAACCCCGACGCCGTCGTCGTCATCAAGTCCACGATCCCCGTGGGCTTCACCCAGCGCATGCGGGAGGAGCACCCGGGCCGCCGCATCCTGTTCAGCCCCGAGTTCCTCCGCGAGGGCCGGGCGCTGTACGACAACCTGCACCCCAGCCGCATCATCGTCGCCGACCCGGGCCCGGACGCCGAGTGCTTCGCCGGCCTGCTGGTCGAGGGATCGCTCGACCCGGACGTCCCCGTGCTCTTCACCGGGGCGCCCGAGGCCGAGGCCATCAAGCTGTTCTCCAACACCTACCTGGCCCTGCGCGTGGCCTACTTCAACGAGCTCGACACCTACGCCGTGCAGCACGGGCTCGACACCCGCCAGATCGTCGAGGGCGTCGGCCTCGACCCGCGCATCGGCACGCACTACAACAACCCGTCGTTCGGGTACGGCGGCTACTGCCTGCCCAAGGACACCCAACAGCTCCTGGCCAACTACCGGTTCGTGCCGCAGAACCTGATCCGCGCGGTGGTCGACTCGAACTCGACCCGCAAGGACTTCATCGCCTTCGACATCATCAAGCGCAACCCCAAGGTCGTCGGCATCCACCGCCTCGCGATGAAGGCGGGGTCGGACAACTTCCGGGAGTCCTCCATCCAGGGGATCATGAAGCGCATCAAGGCCAAGGGCATCCCCGTCGTGCTGTACGAGCCGCTGCTCGAGGTCGACGAGTTCTTCCGCTCCGAGGTCGTCAAGGACCTCGACGAGTTCAAGTCCCGCTGCGACCTGATCGTCGCCAACCGCATGCACCCCGAACTCGCCGACGTGGCCGACAAGGTCTACACGCGCGACCTCTACGGTCACGACTGACGGACGCCGCGGGTCCGGGTCCCCGCCCCAGGATTGACTCTTGGCGGACTCGCTTTGTGCTGGCACAATCAGTACAACGATCAGCACAAAGAGTGGGCGAGGAGCGGCCATGGGCGACGACGCGGTGTGGGTGGTCGCGTTCGCGTCCCTGTTCGTCGCGGTCCACCTGGCTCCCGACCTGCGCCCGGCCAGGTGGGCGCTGCCGGGGATCGCGCGCGAGTGGCGCAAGGGCGCCGGGGTCCAGACAGCGAGCGAGGGTGACCCGTCGTTCGACGTGATCGACCGCGAGTTCCGCCTCCGGCGGACCAGCGCGCTCGGCGCGATCCTCGTCCTGGTCGCCTGCCTGCCGTGGCTCGCCGACCTGGGCTGGGCGAGGCGTCCCATCGGCGTCCTGCTTCCCTTCGCGATCGTGCTGGTCGCCCAGCTCGCGATCCGGGTCGTGCTGGCCGGGGGAGAGGCGCTGCGCGAGCGGGCCGACGGACGCCCCCGCCTGTCCATCGTCACACCGGGTCGGCTCACCCACCACCTCCCGGCCTGGTGGCTGGCCCTCATCGGAGCGGTCCCGGTCGCCGCCATCGTGCTCGCGTGGCGCGACGTCCACGCCCTGATGGGTGCCGGCGCGACCCCACTCCTCGCCGGGGGCCTGCTCGCCACGGCAGCCGGCCTCGCCGCCGCGGCCTGGCTCGTCCGCCGGCCCCAGGTCGCGCACGAGCCGTCCGACCTGCGCTGGAACGCCTTCCGTCGCTCGCGCGACGTGGCCCAGCTGGTCTCCCTCGGCGCGTACCTCGCCCTGGCGGCCGTGTGGTTCCCGCGCCCGTTCCTCGACCCCGACGGTCCCGTGCCGTGGTGGGCGTGGCCCCTGCCGCTGCTCGCGTTCGCCATGCCGTGGGTCTCCCAGGTGCTGGCCCAGCGCCGGCACCGCGCGGTCTTCGCGGTGGCCGGTCAGGAGGAGCAGGTCGATGCTCACCGTTGACCCGTCCCTGCCCACGCCGCCGTTCGAGCAGGTCAAGGAGCAACTCACCGAGCTCCGCGCCACCGGCGCCCTCCCGGCCAGCCACCGGCTGCCGACCGTCCGCCACCTCGCCGCCGAGCTCGGGCTCGCCCCCTCCACGGTGGCCCGGGCCTACCGCGAGCTCGAGGCGTCCGGGGTCATCGAGACCCGCGGCAGGCACGGCTCCTTCATCACGCCCACGAGCCCCCAGACCCGGACCGAGGGCGTCCGACTGGCCCACGACTACGTGCGACGCCTGCGTGCGCTGGGGGTGGCCGATGCGGACGCCGTGCGCTTGGTCCGGGACGCGATCGGTGGGCTGCCGGCCTCCTGACGCCTACCATCGGGTCATGAGCACCACGATTCCGGGACCGCACCCGATCGCGGCGCTGAGGGGCATCGCCCGACGGGGTTTCCTCGCCGAGACGGGTCGGCTCTGGCGCACCCACGGGGACACCTTCGCCCTCAGGCTGGGCGTCGGGGACATGGTGGTGGCCGTCCACCCCGACAGCGTCCGGGACGTGCAGCTGACGCAGCGGCGCAGCTTCGACAAGCGCGCCAGCTACGACGGCGTGCGGCGCTACCTCACCGGTGAGGGCCTCATCGCCAGCACCGGCGAGCTCTGGAAGCGCCAGCGCAAGCTCATGGCCCCGTTCTTCACGCCCAAGGGGGTGCTCGCCTACGCGCAGATCATCCTCGACGACGCCGACCGGGTCGTGGACCGCTGGGCCGGGCTCGCGGCGTCCGGCCAGGTCGTCGACATGGGCGAGGAGATGATGGAGCTGACCGCCTCGATCATCCTGCGCGCGCTGTTCAGCACGGCGGCGGACGCCGACATCGTGCGCCTGAAGGGCCACGTCGAGACGATGATCGGGTACACCACCCGGCGGATGGGCCCGCACCTGCCCGACTGGCTGCCGACCCCCTCCCAACGCGCCTACGAGCACGCCCGCGACGAGGTGCGCGGTTACATCGCCGGCCTCATCGCCGAGCGCCGGGCCAGCGGCACCACCCCGAACGACCTACTGACCAGGCTGATGGATGCCCGCGACGACGACGGCGCCCCCATGAGCGAGTCGCTGCTGCGCGACGAGTCGATCACGATGTTCTTCGCCGGCCACGAGACCACGGCGCGCACCATGGCGGCCGCCTGGGCGGCGCTCGCCGCGAACCCCCGCGTCGCCGCGCGGCTGCATGCTGAGCTCGACGGCGTCCTCGGCGACCGGATGCCCACCGTCGAGGACCTGCGCTCCCTGCCGTACAGCCTCCAGGTGGTCAAGGAGGTGCTGCGGCTGTGGCCGGCCGCCCCCTTCTACGTGCGGGACGCCGTGGCCGACGCCACCGTCAACGGCTTCGCCGTGTCCGAGGGCACGCCGGTCATGCTGGCGCCCTACTGGACCCACCGCCACCCCGACTTCTGGGACGACCCCGAGGTCTTCGACCCCGACCGGTTCACCCCCGAGGCCGAGAAGGGGCGCCACCCGCAGGCCTACCACCCCTTCGCCACCGGCGAGCGGGTCTGCATCGGCAACCACTTCTCGCTGCTGGAGTCGCACCTGCTGCTCGCCGTGCTGGCCCGACGGTTCGCCCCGCGGATGGCCGGCGCCCAGCCGACGTGGACCATGGAGGGCACCCTCAGCCCGGCCGGCGGCCTGCCGATGCGGATCCGCGAACGCACCTAGGGTGGGCCGCATGACCGACCTGTTCGACCGCTCGCGGGTGCTGTTCGTGCACGCCCACCCCGACGACGAGACCCTCGCCACGGGCGGGCTGATCGCCGAGCTCGCCGCCCGCGGCGTCGAGGTGGCCGTCCTGACCGCCACCCGCGGCGAGCAGGGCGAGGTCGTCGACGGCCCGCTGGCCCACCTCGCCGGGACGCCCGAGCTCACCGCCCACCGCGAGGGCGAGGTCGCCGCCGCCTGCGCCACGCTCGGTGTGCGACACCACGCCTTCCTCGGCGGTCCGGACGCCCGCGCCGCCGGTCTGCCTCCCCGCCGCTACACCGACTCGGGGATGGCCTGGCTCGACGAGTCCGAGACCGTCGCCGGCCCCGGGGACGCCGCGGGCCCCGACTCCCTGACCTCCGCCGACCCGGCCGAGGTGGCCGCCGACATCGCCGCGTACGCCCGCGCGTTCGGGGCCGACGCGATCGTCAGCTACGACGCCCACGGCGGGTACGGGCACCCCGACCACGTGGCCCTGCATGCGCCGAGCCGGGCGGCGGCGTCCGAGGTGGGCGTGCCGTTCCGGGAGGTGGCCTCGGTCGCCGACCCCGACGACGCGCTCGACACCCCGCAGCACCTGCCGCTGCTGCAGGAGGCCCTGCGCCACTACGCCAGCCAGCTCACCGTCGACGGCGCCGACGTCGTGCACGTGGGCGGGCAGCGCCAGCCGATCCTGACCCGGTTCACCCTGCGGACGCCGTGACCCTCGCCCTGCTCGCCATCCTCCTCGGTGCCGCCACGCAGCGCCTCACCGGGATGGGGTTCGCGCTGGTGTCGGCACCCCTGCTGGTGGCGGTGCTGGGCCCGCTGACGGGCGTGCAGTTGCTGCAGGTGTTCGGCATCTTCGCCTCCGCGCTGGTGCTGGCCCAGGTGTGTTGACGCCGAGGTCCGCACAGCGTCCTGCTCATGCTGCCGGTGATCGTCGGCATCTTCCCGGCGCCTGGCTCGCCCGCACGCTGCCCTCCCCGGTGCTGGCCGTCGTGATCGGGGGCATGGTGATCGGCGCCGCACCCCAGGCGCGCACGCTGTTCTACTGCCCCCCGTGCCAAGGGCCCGGGGCGTGATGGTCGCCTGCCCGGTTCCAGAATTTGATGGCGGGTTCAACTCATCAGTCGCACTGAGGTTTCTGGGGCCACCCGAACAACGGGAACCGGATCAGCGACAATCCGTCAGCGCGCGAAGCCATCGAGCAGGGCGGTCGCAGCGGGTAGTTCTCGTACATGTTCAGCACGCGCGGGATGCCGATCGCGCCCCGGCGCCCGCCCCCCGCGGCCGCAGGCTCAGCCGACCAGGGCGTCCCGCAGCACGTCGAGCGGCAGCGAGCCCAGGTTGAGCGCGCGGGTGTGGAAGTCCTTGAGCGAGAACTCCTCGCCGCGCGCCTGGGCCGCAGCCGCGGCGTCCGCCCGGATCTGCTCCCAGATGCGCTGGCCCACCTTGTAGCTCGGCGCCTGGCCGGGCCACCCGAGGTAGCGGTTCAGCTCGAAGCGCAGGAACCCGTCGTCCATGTTGACGTTGTCCTTCATGAGCTGCCACGCCTTGTCGGCGTCCCAGGTGCCCCCGCCGTAGCGGTCGAAGGCGGGCTTGCCGAGGTGCACGCCCAGGTCGAGCACGACGCGCGTCGCGCGCAGGCGCTGCGAGTCGAGCATGCCGAAGCGGTCGCCGGGATCGGTGAGGAACCCGAACTCCTCCATCAGGCGCTCGGCGTAGAGGGCCCAGCCCTCGCCGTGGCCCGACAGCCAACACAGCTGGCGGCGCCACCAGTTCAGCTCGGCGGCGTTGTACACGGCCTGGCCGACCTGCAGGTGGTGGCCCGGGACGCCCTCGTGGTAGACGGTCGTCTTCTCCCGCCACGTGGTGAAGCCGGTCACGCCCTGCGGGACGCTCCACCACATCCGGCCGGGGCGGCTGAAGTCGTCGGTGGGGCCGGTGTAGTAGATCGCCCCGTTCTGGGTGGGCGCGATCATGCACTCGAGCCGGTGCAGCGGCTCGGGGATGTCGAAGTGCACCCCGCCCAGGGCCGCGATCGCGGCGTCGGAGGTCTCCTGCATCCACGCCTTGAGGGCCTCGGTGCCGTGCAGCTGGCGGGCCGGGTCCCCGTCGAGCGCGGCCACGGCGTCGGCGACGGACGCCCCGGGCCCGGCGATCTCGCGGGCCAGGGCCTCCTGCTCGGCGGTCACGCGGGCCAGCTCCTCGACGCCCCACTCGTAGGTCTCGTCGAGGTCGATCGTGGCGCCGATGAACTGCCGCGACATGCGCTGGTAGAACTCGCGCCCGGCGGCGTCCTCGGGGCGGGCGGCCGGGGCCAGTTCGTCGCGCAGGAACGCGGCCAGGCGCCCGTAGGCCTCACGCGCGGACGCCGCACCGCGGGCCAGGTCGTCGGCCAGGCCGCCGTCGGGGGCAGCGCCGTCGGGGCGGGCGCCCGCGGCGAAGGCCGTGAAGAAGGACGCCTCGGCGTCGGCCAGACCGGTGGCCTCGGCGATGCCGAGCTCGACCTGGCGGATCGCCGGGGTGTTGCGCGTCGCGATGCCCTCGCGCAGGGTCTCGACGTAGCCGTCGAGGGCGGCGGGGATCGCGCCGAGACGCCCCGCGATGTTCGCCCACTGCTCGGCGGTGTCGGTCGGCATCAGGTCGAAGACGTCGCGCAGCGCCTGCAGCGGCGAGGCGAGGTTGTTCAGCTGGCGGCGGTGGTCGCCGGCCTCGGCGGACTCCAGCTCCAGGCCGAGCCGGTCGCGCATCGCGGCCAGGGTCACCTCGTCGGTGGCGTCGACCGGGGTCGCGGCGTCCAGCTTCGCGAGCGTGGCGCGGACGAGGTCGACCCCGGCCTGCGTGCCGGCGGGGGAGAGGTCGTCGAGCAGGTGGTCGCGCCCCGGGACGCCCAGGCTGGTCGCGGTCATGGGGCTCAGGTCGACCACCGCGCGGGTGTACTCCTCGGCGATGGCGTCGATCGGTGTGGCTTCTCTCACCTGCCAGAAACTAGCCGGTGGGGGGCGGCGCGGGGCAGGGGGCGTCCGGGTGTCCGGTCGTTCAGTGTTCAGAGCCGCCGTCCGGGGTCGGGAACCCGCGGACGTTCACCCACCCGTTCACCCGGCGGTGCCAGCATGGGGCCATGACGTCTGTGTGGGCCCACCGCGGCGCGAGCGGTTATGCACCCGAGAACACGCTGCCGGCGTTCGAGCTGGCCCTCGAGCAGGGGGCCGACGGGTTCGAGCTCGACGTGCAGCTGACCCGCGACGACGAGGTGGTGGTGATCCACGACGAGACGCTCGAGCGCACCACCGACGGCAACGGGTGGGTCGCCGACCATAGCCTCGAGGACCTGCGGAAGCTCGACGCCAGCTACGGCCACGAGAAGTACGCGGGCACGCGGATCCCGACGCTGGGGGAGGTGTTCGACCTCGTCCGCAACACCGGGACAATGGTCAACGTCGAGCTCAAGAACTCGCGCATGGCCTACAAGGGGCTCGAGGAGCGGGTGCTGGCGATCGTGGAGGCCCACGGCATGGCCCACCGCGTGGTGCTCTCGTCGTTCAACCACTACTCGCTGCGGCACCTCGTCGGGCTCGGCAGCGCGCTGCCGTTGGGCGCCCTGTACTCCGAACCGCTGTGGAAGCCGTGGCAGTACGCCGCCCGCCTGGGGGCCACCGCCCTGCACCCGTCGCTGGCCGCGACCCGGCGCAAGATCGTCGAGAAGAGCCACGAGCACGACCTCGCCGTCCACGTGTGGACCGTCAACGAGCCCGAGGACGTCCAGCGCATGGTGGGCCTCGGCGTCGACGCCCTGATCACCAACTACCCCGACGTGGCGCGTTCGCTGGTCGGTTGACCCGCCGGCCGGGTGCGCGCCCGGCGGTACGGTGCCCGGGTGGGAATCCGGTCCGGGCTGCGCAGCGTGCTCGCGGACACCCGACCCCTGCGCCAGCCCGACTTCCGGCGGCTGTGGACGGCGAACATCATCACGGTCATCGGCGCCCAGCTCACCGTGGTCGCGGTGCCGGCCCAGATCTACGCGATCACGGGCTCGTCCGGCATGGTCGGGCTGACCGGCCTGTTCGGTCTGGTCCCCCTGGTCATCTTCGGCCTGTGGGGCGGCGCGCTGGCCGACCACCTCGACCGGCGCACCCTGCTCGTGATCACCACGATCGGGCTGGTCGTCACGTCCGGACTGTTCGCGCTGCAGGCCTTCCTGCGCTGGGACAACGTCTGGGTGCTGCTGGGCCTGTTCGCCCTCCAGCAGGCGTTCTTCGCGGTCAACCAGCCCACCCGGACGGCGGTCCTGCCCAAGTTGTTGCCGGTGGCGCAGCTCCCGGCGGCGAACGCCCTGAACATGACCGTGTTCTCGGCCGGCGCGATCGCGGGCCCGCTCGTCGGTGGCGCGCTCATCCCGGTGCTGGGCTACGCGTGGCTGTACCTCGTCGACACGATCACCCTGTTCGCCACCCTGTACGCCGTCTACCGCCTCCCGCGAATGCCGGTCGACAACCCGCAGGGCAGCCCCGGGCTGCGCGCGGTCTGGGACGGCCTGGTCTACCTCAGCGCCCACAAGATCCTGCTGATGAGCTTCGTCGTCGACATCATCGCCATGGTGTTCGGCATGCCGCGCGCGCTGTTCCCGCAGCTGGCGCACGAGTCGTTCGGCGGACCCGCCGAGGGTGGGCTCGCCTTCGCGCTGCTGTTCGCGGGCATCCCGGCCGGCGCGGTGCTCGGGGGCGTGCTGAGCGGCTGGGTGTCGCGGGTGAGGCGCGAGGGGCTGGCGATCATGTGGGCCATCGCCGTGTGGGGCGTCGCGATGACCGTGATGGGGGTCGCGGTCTGGTTCGCCCCGCTCGCCACCGGGGCCATGCTCGGGCTGGCCGTCGCCATGCTCGTCGTGGGCGGCGCGGCCGACATGTCCTCGGCGGCCTTCCGGCAGTCGCTGCTGCTCGGCGCCACCGACGACGCCGTCCGCGGGCGCCTGCAGGGCGTGTTCATCGTCGTGGTCGCCGGTGGGCCCCGCATCGCCGACATCCTCCACGGCGGCGCGGCCGAGGTCGTCGGCCCGGCCGTGGCGACCGCGGGCGGGGGCGTCCTCGTGCTCGTGGGGATCGCGGTGGTCGCCCTGCTCTACCCCCGCTTCCACCGCTTCCGCCTGGCCGACCGCTGAGCCGGGCCCCGGGGCCGGGTGGGGTCGGGCCGCAGCCTCAGGCGTCCAGGCCGATGAACCGGCGCAGGGGTTCGATGCCCTCGACGGTGATGGGCTCGCCGCGCACGAAGTCCTCGGGCAGGAGCAACAGCCGGCGCGTCACCGCGCGCGTGCCCCGCGGCTTGGACCAGCTGATGCCGTTGTCGCGGTAGCCGAGCTTCTCGCTGACGCGCAGCGAGGCGGGGTTGTCGGTGAACGCCGCCGAGGTGATGAACTCGAAGTCGAGGTGGTCGAACAGCAGCGCGCACAGCGCCTGCCGCGCCGCCGTGCCGATGCCGCGCCCCTGGAACCGCCGGCCGAGCCACGAGCCGGTCTCGCCGTAGCGGAAGGTCAGGAAGTCCTGTGTCGCCACGCCCTGCACGCCCACGACCTCGCCCTCCCAGAGCGCGCACAGGTCGAGCGACCAGGCCTCGCGCGACCACGTGGCCAGACCGCGCGTCCACCACTGCAGGTAGCTGAGGGGCATCTCGGACGCCGGCGCGTCGGTCCACGGGAAGAAGAAGGGCATCCGGTCGGGGTCGTGGATGCCGTCCTGGACGACGTCGAGCAGGGCGAGCATCTCGGTGTCGCCGATGCCGCGCAGCTCGAGGGGCCCGCAGGTGACGCGGACCCCGAGTGGGGGGAAGATCTCGGCGACGCGTGGGTCCATGCCGCGATCATCCCACCGTGCGGGCGGCCGTCACCAGTCGCCCGCACGGCTGGGGGTTCACCAGCCGCCGCCCCCGCCGCCACCGGCGGCGTCGGGCCGACCCTGCTCGTCGGCGTCCTCGACCTCGACCGTGCCGTCGGAGTCGACCGCGAACACCGACTCGGTCGGGATCTCGATCTCCTCGGTCACGTCGTCGTGGTTGCCTCCGTGCAGCATCTGCTCGGCCTTCTCGTCGGAGACGGGGCCGTCCACCTTCGGGTCGCCGAAGCCGGAGCTGATGTCTCCGCCGTCCTTCTTCTCCTCGGACATGGGTCCCTCCTCCTGTGTCGTGGTTGCGTCAAGGCTAGTCAGGCGGTTTGCGGGCGGTCGATGCCCGGTCGCACCTAGATGCTTGCGAAACAAGATACTGGGTGTTACCATGAGGTCATGGCTGAAGATCGCACCGCACAGATCCGCCGGGGGGTCGTGGAACTCGCCGTGCTCGGGCTGCTCGCCCAGGGGGAGCGCTACGGCTCGCAGGTCGTCGACGAGCTGGCCTCGCAGCCGGCCCTCGCGCTGACCGCGGGCACCGTCTACCCGCTGCTGTCCCGCCTGCTCAAGGCGGGGCTGATCGAGTCGACCTGGCAGGAGTCGCCGGTCGGCCCGCCCCGCAAGTACTACCGTCTGACCGGGGCCGGCCGGGCGGCCCACAGCGCGCAGCACGACGCGTGGGTCGCCGTCCGTGACGGCCTCGACGCACTGCTGAAGGAGTCCCGATGATCACCTCGCTCGACCAGCTCACCCCCGACACCCGGGCGGCGGCCCGGGCCTGGCTCGACGCGTCCGTGGCCGTGGTGGGCCACGACCTGCGTGACGACGTCCGCGACGAGCTGACCACCGCGCTCTGCGAGGGCCTCGACGCCGGTTCCACGCCCGAGGACCTCGCCCACCTCGTGACCCGGCTGGGCCCGGTCACGGCTGAGTTCGCCGACGCCGACCCCGACGGGGCCGACTCCGGTGACCCGCGGGTGGGCCGTTGGTTCGGCATCCCGTTCGACGTGCGCCCGCCGACGGCGGAGCGGACCAAGGACACCCTCTGGGACCCGGCCGACCCGCGCCTGCTCCGGCCGCGCGCGTTCGGCGCCGGTTGGGACCTCAACTTCGGCGCCGCCGCCGTGAAGCTCGGCCTCATCGAGCCTGACGCCGAGGACGAGCCCTTCGCCAACACCCCCCCACGAGGCGTTCTCGCTCGGTGCGCTCTTCCCCGCGGCCATGGCCGCGGCGGTGGTCGCCCACTACGCGGTGCGCGGGCGTTCGCTGCCCGACCGGCTCCCCAACCACTGGGACGCCGCGGGCCGCCCCGATGGCTGGGTCAGCAAGGGCACCGCCGCCGCGTGGGACATCGGGCTCTCCGTGGCCGCGGCAGGGCTGGGGGCCGCGTCGTCGGCGTCCCGGACGAACGGGGCCGGCCGCGCCGGCCGCCTCGCCATCGCCGCCGGGATCGCCGGCGGGGTCGCGAAGCTGACCGTCATTCGCCCCATGAAGGGCGGCTGGTGGGTCGGCCCGGTGCTGCTCGGCGGCGTCATCGCGCCGCCGGCGCTCACGCTGCTCGGGCTCGCCCTGGCCGGCCGTGACGCCGAGCGCCGCCGCGACCTGGGCCGCGCCTGATGGACGTCGCCGGGGTGCTGGAGCGGCGGTTGGCCGCCCAGCACCTCACCCCGCTAAGGCAGGCTGTCGGCGGTTACTCGGCCAGGCCGTAGAGGCGGTCGCCGGCGTCGCCGAGGCCCGGGACGATGTAGCCGTGGTCGTTGAGCTTCTCGTCGACGGCCGCGACCACCAGGGTGCAGGGCACGCCGACCGGGTCGACGAGCGCGCGCATGTTCTCGATGCCCTCCGGGGCGGCGAGCAGGCAGATGCAGGTGATGTGGTCGGCGCCGCGGTCGACCAGGAACTTCACCGTGCCGCCCAGCGAGCCGCCGGTGGCGAGCATCGGGTCGAGCACGTAGCACTGGCGCCCGGACAGGTCGTGCGGCAGCCGCTCGGCGTAGGTGAAGGGCTGCAGCGTCTCCTCGTCGCGCACCATGCCGACGAAGCCCACCTCGGCGGTCGGCATGACGCGCATCATGCCGTCGAGCATGCCCAGGCCGGCGCGCAGGATGGGCACGACCAGCGGCAGCGGCTTGCTCAGGTGGGTACCGCGCGTGGTCGTGATGGGGGTGGTCACGTCGACCTCGTCGACGCGCACCTCGCGGGTGGCCTCGTAGGCCAGCAGGGTCACCAGCTCGTCGACGAGCCGGCGGAAGGTCGGCGAGTCGGTCTCGACGGCCCGCAGCAGGCGGACCTTGTGGGCGACGAGCGGGTGGTCAACGGCGATGAGTTCCACGCCGCCATTCTTGCAGGCCGGACGCCGCGCGTGCGGCCCGGCCGCCCCCGGGCGCCCGGGCGGGGCAACGGCGTGCCGAAAGCCCGGGAGTCTGACACGATGGAGGCCGACGGAGGGAGCCCATCATGGCCGACAGCCACGACGAGCAGGAGTACGACGCCGAGCTCGCCGACCAGGGCGACGACCGGCCCGGCATGGACGAGGTGGAGGGCAACGACTACTCCGCCCTGCTGGGTGGTGCCGATGACTCCGACGACGACTACGACGATGACGACGACTCCGAGGACGACGACGACCTCGCCGACGAGGACGACTCGGACGACGACGACGACGATGATGATGATGACGACGAGGACGACGACGACTACCCCGAGGACGCGACCGAGGACGACATCGACCTCGTGGCCGCGCTCTACCGCGAGGACGGCGTCCCGGCGGCCATGGCGCTGGACAAGGAACTCGCCAACGACCTCGACGGCCTGATCGAGGTCCTGCGTCGGGTCCCCGGCGACGCGGGCGCGGTCGGCGTGGTCAGCATCGACTCCGACTTCTTCGTGGTCGTGCGCGTGCGCGGCAAGAAGGTCGAGCTGCTGTTGTCCGACGTGGGCGCGGCCCTCGACTGGCCGATCGCGCGCGACGCCGCCGACTTCCTGGGCGTCGACCTGCCCGACGACGAGGACGATTCCGAGCCCGTCGGCGACTTCGACCTCTTCGCCGACGCCGGCCTGTCCGAGCTCGAGCTCGAGGCGATCACCTCCGACGAGGAGGCCGACCCGGTCGAGTCCATCGAGGCCATCGTCGAGAAGCTCGGCTTCGCGAGCGTCTACGACAAGGTGGCCAGCGGCTTCGGCCTGTGAGCCACCCGTGAGCGGGGGGACGCGCTGGGTCCCGGCCATGCAGCGTGCCCTGGCCCTCGCCCAGGACGCCGCGGCGCACGGTGACGTGCCCATCGGCGCGGTGCTCCTGGGCCCGGACGGGCAGGTGCTCGCCGAGGCCGGGAACGAACGCGAGCTCACCGGCGATCCGACCGCGCACGCCGAGGTGCTCGCGCTGCGCCGCGCCGTGGAGCACGGCGGGGAGTGGCGCCTGGAGGACACCACGCTGGTCGTCACCCTCGAACCGTGCGCGATGTGCGCGGGTGCGATCGTCAACGCCCGCGTGGGGCGGCTGGTCTTCGGCGCCCTCGACGCCAAGGCCGGGGCGGTGGCGTCCGTGTTCGACATCGTGCGCGACCCGCGCCTCAACCACCGCGTCGAGGTGGTCTCCGGCGTGCACGCCGACGAGTGTGCCGCCGTGCTGCGGGAGTTCTTCGCCGGGCACCGGTGACCGATTGGCGAAGCCCCCGCCGAAATTGGTACGCTCCTCGGCGGTGGCGTGTCCGAGCGGCCGAAGGAGCGCGCCTCGAAAGCGCGTGATGGGTCTCCCATCCGTGGGTTCAAATCCCACCGCCACCGCCAGCCAAGAGCCCGGATCCGAAGCGGATCCGGGCTCTGCTGTTGGTCGGTCGCGGAGGCCTACTTGAACTGGCCCAGCTTCCCGAAGTGCTCGGCGAGCAGGTAGTAGACGGTCAGGCGCGACTTGCGGTTCACGCCCTTGAGCTTGGCGCCCACCGCCTCGATGCCGGCGTCCAGGCCGTCGGCCTCGGTCAGGCCGAGCTTCTTGACGAGGAAGTTCCTCTTGACGGTCTCGAGCTCCTCGGGGTCGCTCCACGCCACGAGCGCGGTGTCGGACCGGCTCAGGACCAGCCGGTAGGTCTTCTCCATGCCCGCGTGATCGGACACCTCCATCATGGCCCCGATCGCCGGCGTTGGGCAGGGGAAGGCTCACATCGGCCGCAGGTCGTCCGCCTCCAGTCGCGCCCGGGACGCCGCCGCGTCGTCGGACGTGCCCTGGGCGGCCAGCTCGGCGGCCACGCGGGCCCGGTAGCTGGCCTTCTCCTCGGCGGTCTGGACCTCGCTCCAGCCCAGCAGCTCCGCCATCAGCTCGGCCACCTCGTCGACCACCGACAGCCCGCGGTCGGCGGTCTCGGCGTTGACCCGCACGCGGTTCACGAGCATGTCCTCCAGGTGCATGGCGCCCTCGTGCACGACGCCCCACGCGACCTCGCCGCGCAGGTAGGCGGGGTTGCCCGCCAGCGGCCTGTCGAGCTCGGGCTCGCGGGTCAGGGCGGCGCAGAAGTCGTGCAGGCCGGATCCGTAGCGCTCGAGCAGCTCGGCGACCTTGGCGTCGGTCCAGCCGTGGCGCTGGCCGAACGTGCCGGCCCGCGCCAGCGCGGCCGAGTAGCCGTCGGCGCCGAGCAGCGGCACCTCGTGGGTGATGCTCGGGCGGGCCTTGGCCCCGGCCTTGCCGAGGGCGAAGTCCACGGCGTCCTTGGCCATCACCCGGTAGGTGGTCAGCTTGCCGCCGGCGATCATCGTCAGGCCCGGCGCGGCCTCGGTCACGGTGTGCTCGCGGGACACCTTGGTCGACTGGGTGCCGTCGCCCAGCGTGCCCGGCTGCAGCAGCGGACGCAGTCCGGCGAAGGTGCCGATCACGTCGTCGGTGGTCAGCTTGTCGCCGAGCACGCGGTTGGCCTGGTCGAGCAGGTAGGCGATGTCCTCCTGGGTCGGGACCGGGTGGCGCAGCTGCTCGTGCCAGGCGGTGTCGGTGGTGCCGATCAGCCAGTAGCGCGGCCACGGGATGATGAACAGCACCGACTTCTCGGTGCGCAGGAACATGCCGGTCGCCGACCGGATCCGCTCCCGCGGCACCAGCACGTGGATGCCCTTGGACGCCAGCACCTTCAGCCCGCCGGACGCCTCGGCGAGGTTCTGCGTCTCCTCGGTCCACACACCGGTGGCGCCGATGACGTGGCGCGCCCTGATCGTCGACTCCGCGCCGCTCTCGTTGTCGCGCACGACGGCGCCGGTGACGCGACCCGAGGCGTCCTTCGTCAGCCGGACCACCGACACCCGCGACGCCGCGAGCGCGCCGTTGGCCACCGCGGTGCGGACGAGGGTGATGACCAGGCGGGCGTCGTCGACGCGGGCGTCGTGGTAGACCATCGCGCCCACCAGCGAGTCCGGGTCGAGCGACGGCGAGTTGGCCAGCGCCGCCTTCTTCGACAGGTGCCGCTGGATCGGCACCGCCGCGTTGAACTTCGAGCCCACCACGGCCATGGCGTCGTACAGCCCCACGCCCAGCGTGGAGTAACCGCGCTCGATCACCGGCTGCCGGAACGGCCACAGCAGCGGCTGCGCCTTGACCAGGTGGGGGGCCAGCTTGGTCAGCAGCAGGCCGCGCTCGTGGAGCGCCTCGGCGACGAGCTTGAAGTCGAGGTTGTACAGGTAGCGCAGGCCGCCGTGCACGAGGCGCGAGCTGCGCGAGGACGTCCCGGAGGCCCAGTCCTGGGCCTCGACGATGGCGGTGGTCAGGCCGCGGGTCGCGGCGTCCAGGGCGATGCCCGCACCCGTCACCCCGCCGCCGATGACGAGGACGTCCACCCCCCGCGGGTCGGCCATCGAAGCCAGGTGGTCTGCTCGTTGGGCTGCATGGAGGGACGCGGTACTCATGGGTCCATCACATCACGGGCACGGACGCCGTGGGCTCACTCCGAGGGTTCGGACACCAAGGGGTCGGGGAGGCACGCCTTGCCGTCGGGCAGCGGGACGCCGAACTCGGGGTTCTCGGCCGCCACGGGCTGGACCTCGCCGATGATCACGTCGACGAAGCGGCTCTCACGGCCGTCGGCGCGGAACGGGATGTCCTGGAAGGCCTGGCGGACGAGGACGACCTCGGGGGCGTCCTCGGAGTGGCCCACGATCTCGGAGGTCGGGTAGTCGTCGCGGTCGGCGTTCACCCGGCTGTACACCTTGAAGCCGTCGGCGGACAGGATCTGTCCCAGGCGCTTGGCGACGCCGTTCGTCTTCGAGCCGTTCAGCACGTTCACCCACACGTGCTCGGGCTGCAGCACGGGGCCGATCTCCTTCACCACGCAGGGCTCGGGCGGGCGCGGCGGGATGGGCTCGCGGGCCTTGTCCCACCCCCACCGGGCGGCAAAGTACACGAGCGCGACGAGTATCAGCAGCGTGACGGGCGTCTTCAGCACCCGTGCCACCTGTCGTGCGTCCATGGTCGATCCCCTGCTCGGCGTCCGGGTCAGACTACTTCAGCTCGAGCACGCGGGCGTGCACCGAGTGGCGTTGCTGGAGCGCGGCGCGCAGCGTGCGGTGCAGCCCGTCCTCGAGGTAGAGGTCGCCGCGCCAGGACACCACGTGGGCGAACAAGTCGCCGTAGAAGGTCGAGTCGTCCTCCAGGAGGGCCTCGAGGTCGAGCCAGCGGCGGGTCGTCACGAGCTGGTCCAGCCGCACCTGCTGGGGTGCGATCTGGGCCCACTGGCGCTGGGTGTGCCCGTGCTCGGGGTAGGGGCGCTCCTCGCCGACACGCTTGAAGATCACCCGGCCAGTCTAGCCCTCGGCCTCGTGGCGGCCCCGACGCTAGCCTTGGCGACCATGAGCGACGCCATCTCCACGATCCGCGACGGATACACCTTCGACCAGCCCTCCATCGAGCTGGGTGTCCTGGTCGACGAGGGCACCCCGGTGCCCGACGTGAAGGTGCGCATCTCGCTGTCCATGCTGAACCGCCACGGCCTCGTGGCCGGGGCGACCGGCACCGGCAAGACCAAGACCCTGCAGCTGATGGCCGAGCAGATCAGCCGGGCCGGCGTCCCGGTGTTCGCGGCCGACATCAAGGGTGACCTGTCCGGCCTGGCGATCCCGGGTGAGGCCAACCCGAAGCTACTCGAGCGCACCGCCGCCATCGGGCAGGACTTCACGCCCGGCGGCTGCCCCGTGGAGTTCTACGCGCTGGGCGGGGAGGGGGTGGGCGTCCCGCTGCGCGCCACGGTGCACTCGTTCGGGCCGATCCTGCTGAGCAAGGTCCTGGGCCTGAACGCGACGCAGGAGAGCTCGCTGTCGCTGGTGTTCCACTACGCCGACACCAACAACCTGCTGCTGCTCGACCTCAAGGACCTCACCGAGCTGCTGAAGTACCTCGTCAGCGACGAGGGCAAGGCCGCCCTGGCCGACATCGGCGGCCTGTCCAAGGCGACGGTGGGCGTGATCCAGCGCCAGGTGACCGCGCTCGCGGTGCAGGGCGGCGACCAGTTCTTCGGCGAGCCCGAGTTCGACACGGCCGACCTGCTCAAGGTGACCGCCGACGGGCAGGGCCTCATCTCCCTGCTCGAGCTGCCCAACCTGCAGGACCGGCCGGCCCTGTTCTCGACCTTCTTGATGTGGTTGCTCGCCGACCTCTACCAGGACCTCCCCGAGGCCGGCGACCTCGACAAGCCCAAGCTGGTCTTCTTCTTCGACGAGGCCCACCTGCTGTTCGCCGACGCGTCGAAGGCGTTCCTGCAGGCGATCGAGCAGACGGTGCGGCTGATCCGGTCGAAGGGCATCGGTGTGTTCTTCGTCACCCAGACCCCCAAGGACGTGCCCGAGTCGGTGCTCGCCCAGCTGGGCTCGCGGGTGCAGCACCAGCTGCGCGCGCACACGCCCAACGACGCCAAGGCGCTCAAGGCGACGGTCGCGACCTACCCGAAGACCGACTACGACCTGGCCGAGCGGCTGCAGCAGCTGGGCATCGGTGAGGCCGTCGTGACGGTCCTGAACCCGAAGGGCGCCCCGACCCCGGTGGCCTGGACGCGCATGCGCGCGCCGCAGGCGTCCATGGACCCGCTCGACCCCGGGGCCATGGCGAACGGCGTGGCGGCCTCGATCATGCAGTCGAAGTACGGCACCGCGGTCGACCGCGAGTCGGCCTACGAGCTGCTCAACGCCAAGCTGCAGGCGGGCGCCGAGGCGGCCGCCGCCGAGGCCGCGGCCGAGGAGCAGGCCAAGGCCGAGGCCGCCGCGGCCCGCGAGGCCGAGCGCGAGGCGAAGGCGTCCCGCGCGCGGACGCCGCGGCACGAGAAGTCGTTCTTCGAGAAACTCACCGAGAACACGATGGTGCGCCAGATGGCCCGCTCCGCGGCCCGCGAGATCACCCGCTCGATCTTCGGGACGGGGCGCCGCCGCTGAGGGTGCCAGGGGTTGCGGGATCCGATTGACCCTGCGGGGCGCCCGGGCGTAACGTGGGCGCCGGTTCTGGAGTCGATCGGAAGGGGGCCGTCATGACCAGCATGTTCACGTACGGCATCGGTCGGCCGCGCACTGCAGCAGGCACGCCTGTCGCAGCCACCGCCGCCTGACCCGACCCCACGCCGCCCCGGCACCCGCGGGCCCCGTTGCCCGCCCCGGCACCACTCCCCCCAGAACGCTTGAGGAAACCCATGTTCGGCCCTGTCGACGCGTCGACTCCACGCCCGCACGACCGCGACCCCGGCCTGCGCTGGGAGCGTCGCCACGACTTCCCGCCGCTCGTGGGCGGCTTCGGCGCCGAGCCCGGTGCCCCCGACGTCCGGTCGCCGAGCCGGTTCCTGTTCTGGCTGATGCGGTCGATGGGCTGGGTCGTGCCCGCCATGACCCTGGCCGCGCTGTCCTGGCTCGTGCCCGGCTCGCTGACGCCGTGGCTCCTGGGCCGCGCCATCGACGCGGGCATCCTCGGCCGCGACCCCATGGCCACCCTCGGTTGGGTCGCGCTGCTGCTCGGCGTCATCGCGTTCGGCGTGGTGGGCGGCATCCTCTTCCACACCATCGCCGTGCGGATGTGGGTGATCTCCATCCACGGCACGCAGCGCCGCGTCGGCCGCAAGGCGGCCGACCTGGGCCACATCCTCGGACGCCGCGTGCCGACCGGCGAGGCGCTCAGCATCGCGAACTCAGACTCGGACCAGTTCGGGGCCACGATCGACTCCTTCGGCCACGTGATCGCCTCCGCGCTGAGCTTCCTGTTCGTGTGCGTGCTGATGTTCAGCACGTCGCCCACCCTGGGGCTCGTCGTGCTGGTCGCGACGCCGCTGCTGCTCGCGGCGTCCCTGCCGGTGATGCGTCCGCTGACGGCGGCGCAGACCGCCGAGCGCACCGAGAGCTCGAACCTGACCTCGCTGGCCACCGACATCGTCGCCGGCCTGCGCATCCTGCGCGGCATCGGGGGCGAGCAGACCTTCGCCCGCAACTACGAGCGCCAGTCGCAGAAGGTGCGCGGCCTGGGCATCACCCTCGGCACGTGGCAGGGGGTCGTCGAGGCGATCAGCGTCCTGCTGTCGGGCATCCTGCTCGTGGTGCTGGTGTACCTCGGCGCCCAGCACATGCTGGCGGGCGAACTGACGGTCGGCGAACTGATCAGCTTCTTCGGCTACGCCGTGTTCCTGGTCACCCCGATGCGGACGTTCTTCGACTTCGCGCAGCGGTGGGTCCAGGGCCTCGTGGCGGCGCGCAAGACGATCGCCCTGTTCGGCGCCGACGTGCCGTGGGCGCCCCGCGACCGGCAGGTCGGCGAGCGCCCGGTGCTGCGCGACGAGTCCTCGGGGGTCGAGGTGCACCCGGGCGAGTTCCTGGCCGTCGTCTCGGCCGACCCTGAGGCGTCCGCGGCCCTGGCCGACCGGCTGGGGCGGTACCTGCCCTCGGTCACCGGTGAGGAGCCCGAGCTTGAGGACCTGAAGGGCCGCAAGCTGCGGCTCGCCCGCAAGGAACGCGCGAAGGCTCGCGCCCGGCAGGCCCTCGCGGACGCCGAGCGCGCCGCCCAGCTGTGGGGCGTGACCGCCGACGGCGTCGACTACGCGGAGTACGACCTCGCCAGCCTGCGGGAGCGGGTCGTGGTGTCCGACACGGGGGCGTCCCTGTTCGCGGGCACCCTCCAGGACGCGGTCGACCCGTGGGGGACCCACACCCGCGGGGAGGCCGAGCGTGCGCTGCGCACCGCGTCGGCCGAGGACGTGTACGACGGGCTGCCCGGTGGCTGGCAGGGCCGGATCGACGAGAAGGGGCGCGGGCTGTCCGGCGGGCAGCGCCAGCGCATCGTGCTGGCGCGCGCCCTCGTGCGTGACCCCGAGGTGCTCGTGCTGGTGGAGCCCACCTCCGCGGTGGACGCCCACACCGAGTCCCGGATCGCCGAGCGCCTCGTGGAGCACCGCCGCGGGCGGACGACGGTGGTGACCACGGCGTCCCCGCTGCTGCTGCACCGCGCCGACGTGGTGGCGCTGCTGGTCGACGGCCGGGAGGTCGCCCGCGGCACCCACGTCGAGCTGCAGGCCCACCCCGACTACCGCCGCGTCATCGCGCGCGGCATGGAGGACGACAATGAGTGAGCTGACGACCGAGGCGTTGGCGACCTCGGCGGAGACCTGGCGCGAGGGGCCGCCGCCCCCGCGCATGCCCGAGGGCCTGCGCCGCCCCCCGCGCGGCCGGGGCTGGGGCACGCGCCTGCGTGACTATGCCGCCCTGCAGCGCGTCCGTGAGGAGATGGCCTCGCGGACGATGACCGAGGCCCGCAACCCCGAGCGCGGGTTCCCGGTGTCGTCGGGCCGGACGGCCGTGTCCTTCATCGGCGGGTTGCTGCGCTCGCGCCGTGCGGTGCTCGCGTGGGCCGTCGTCATCAACCTGCTCGCGAGCGGGGCGGCCCTGGTCGCGCCGTTCCTGCTCGGCGACCTGGTCGACGGCGTGGCCGGCGGGACCATCGGCGCGGGCACCCTCGACGCGACCGTGACGGTCATCATCGTGGCGATCGTCGTGCAGGCCGTGCTGGTGCTGCTCGCCCGCCGCGCCTCGGCCGTGCTCGGCTACGACACGCTGGCCGCGGCCCGCGAGGAGGTCGTCCGCATCGTGCTGCGCCTGCCGCTGGGGCAGGTGGAGTCGTCGAGCTCCGGCGACCTGCTGACGCGCATCACCTCCGACGTGTCGAAGATGGCCGCCGCGGTCCGCTGGGCGTTGCCGCACTTCATCATCTCGATGGTGACCATCGTCGCGACCCTGGCGGCGATGCTGGCCAACTCGTGGCTGCTGGCCCTGCCCCTGGTCGTGACCGCGCTCATGATGTGGTTCGGGGGCCGGCACTACCTGCGCCGGGCGCCCGCGGGCTACATCACCGAGTCGCGTTCGTACTCGGTGATCAGCGCGACGCTGACCGAGTCGATCGAGGGCGCGCGGACGGTCGAGGCCCTCGGCCTCGGCTCCCGCCGGCGCGACCAGCTCGACGAGGACACCGAGCTCTCCGGCCAGGCCGAGCGCTACACCCTCGCCCTGCGCAACGTGCTCTTCTCGATGGTGGACGCCTCGTTCCAGCTGCCGCTCGTCGGCATCGTGCTCGTCGGCACGTGGGGCTTCAACGCCGACCTGGTCACCATCGGCCAGATCACGACCGCCGCCCTGTACGTGCAGCAGCTGCAGGGTCCGCTGGACCGCGTGATCATGGTGCTCGACCACCTCCAGATCGGCCTGGTCTCGACGACCCGCCTCATCGGCGTCGCCGAGGTCGAGGACGATCGGACGCCCCAGGACGTGGTGCCGGCGGGCACCGACCTCGAGGGGCGCGACCTGCGGTTCGCCTACCGCGAGGGCCACGACGTCCTGCACGGCGTGACGCTGGAGCTGGCGCCGGGCGAACGGGTGGCCGTGGTCGGCCCGTCCGGCTCGGGCAAGTCGACCCTCGGACGCCTCGTGGCCGGCATCAACCGCCCCCGCACGGGATCGGTCGAGGTCGGCGGCGTCGACGTCATGGACCTGCCGCTGGACCGGCTGCGCACCGAGGTCGCGCTCGTCACCCAGGAGCACCACGTGTTCGTCGGGTCGCTGCGCGACAACGTGGTGCTGGCCCGCGAGACCACGGCGAGCGACGCCGAGGTCGAGCAGGCCCTGCGCGTGGTGGACGCATGGGGCTGGGTCGGCAAGCTCCGCGACGGGCTCGACACGCAGCTGGGCCATGGGCACCTGCAGCTCACGCCCGCCCAGGCGCAGCAGGTGGCGCTCGCCCGCCTGGTGGTGGCCGACCCGCACACCCTGGTGCTGGACGAGGCGACGTCGCTGATCGACCCGACCTCGGCCCGCCACCTGGAGGGCTCGATGCACGCACTGCTCGACGGGCGCGCCGTGATCGCGATCGCGCACCGCCTGCACACCGCCCACGACGCCGACCGGATCGCGGTCGTCATCGACGGGCGCATCGCCGAGCTGGGTTCGCACGACGAGCTCATCGACGCCGACGGCGAGTACGCCCGCCTGTGGCGGACCTGGCGTTCCTGACCGGCGCGGGCCGACTGCATTTCCGGGTGGCGTGACCCCAAGGATCCTTGGGGTCACGCCACCCGGAAATGTTTTGCGGACATGCGGTGATACCCTCACTCTCATGTCGCATCTGCGGATCTCTGAGGCTGCCTCCCTGCTGGGGGTCAGCGACGACACGGTGCGTCGGTGGGTGGACGGTGGGCGCTTGGCGTCCACGCTGGATGGCTCGGGGCGCAAGGTCGTGCCCGGCGCCGACCTGGCCCGCCTGGCCGAGGAGCTCGCCGCCGACGCGGCCGCCGACCCCGACTCCGGCCACCGCTCGGCGCGCAACCACTTCACGGGGCTGGTGACCGGCGTGGTTTCCGACGCCGTGATGTCGCAGGTGACGCTGCAGTGCGGGCCGTTCCGGGTGGTCTCGCTGATCTCGACCGAGGCCGTGCGTGAGCTCGGCCTCGAGGTGGGGTCGGTGGCCTCGGCCGTGGTCAAGGCGACGAACGTGCACGTCGAGACGCCGCGGGGGAGGTCCTGACATGGACGGCACGGCCAGCACGCGGCAGACGCGCCGGTCCCCGTCAGACGCGCCGGGTGCAACCGGCGCGGGTGACGGTATCCGGTGCAAGTGGGCCTCGGTCGTCACCGCGATGGTGGCCGGAACCCTCGTTCTGGGCGGCTGCGCGGCCGCACCCGCGGCGTCCGGACCGGCAACCGCGCCCACGCCCCCCGCCGGCCAGCCCCAGCAGGTCACGGTGTTCGCCGCTGCGTCGCTGACGGCCGCGTTCACCGAGATCGCCGAGCTCGACCCGAACCTCGACGTCACCCTCAACTTCGATGGCTCGCCGACCCTGGTCGACCAGATCAAGGGCGGAGCACCGGCCGACGTGCTGGCGACCGCAGACGAGGCGAACATGGCCAAGGCCACCGAGGCCGGCATGGTGGCACCCGCCCCGACGATCTTCGCCACCAACTCGGGCGTGCTGATCGTGCCGAAGGGCAACCCCGCCCAGGTCACCGGCGTCGACCCCTCCCTGGACGGCACCAGGCTGGTCGTCTGCGCCCCCGCCGTGCCGTGTGGCGCCACCGCCCTGGAGATCGCCGAGGCCGCCGGGGTCACCCTGAAGCCCGTGTCGGAGGAGCAGAAGGTCACCGACGTGCGGGGCAAGGTGTCCTCGGGTGAGGCCGACGCGGGCATCGTGTTCGCCACCGACGCCAAGGCCGCCGGCGACGCCGTGGAGACCATCGCGGTCGACCCCGAGAAAAAGCTCGCCACCCGGTACCCCATGGCGATCGTGACCGATGCCCCGCATGCCGAGGCGGCGCGGGCGTTCATCGACCTCGTGCTCAGCGACCGAGGTCAGGCCGTGCTGGCCTCCTACGGCTTCGGCACCCCATGACCCTGCCCACCCCCACCCGCGGCGGGCCCGGACTGCCGGGATGGCTGTACGTCCCCGCCGTGCTGGCGGTGCTGTTCCTGACGGTGCCGCTGCTCGGCATCGCGGTCCGGGTGCCCTGGGCCGAGGTGCCCGCCCTCCTGACCACCCGCTCGTCGCTGGACGCCCTCGGCCTCAGCCTCCTCACCTGCATCGTCGCCACGGCCATCGCCCTGGTGATCGGGCTGCCGCTCGCGCTCGTGCTCGCCCGCTCCGACGGGCGCCTGGCCGGGGTCGTGCGCACGCTGGTGACCATCCCCATGGTGCTGCCCCCGGTCGTGTCGGGCCTCGCCCTGCTCATCACGTTCGGACGCCGCGGCGTGCTGGGTGCCCCCCTCTCGGTCCTCGGCATCGAGCTCGGCTTCTCGACCGTCGCCGTCGTCATGGCCCAGGTGTTCGTGGCGATGCCCTTCCTGGTCACCTCCGTCGAGGGCGCGCTACGCGCCTCGGGCAGCGGCGTCGAGGGGGCGGCGGCCACGCTGGGGGCGTCCCCCACCTACACGCTCCGCCGCGTGACGCTGCCCCTGCTCGCGCCGTCGATCGCCTCCGGCGGCGCGCTCACCTTCGCCCGCGCGCTGGGCGAGTTCGGGGCCACGATCACCTTCGCCGGGTCGCTGCAGGGCGTCACCCGCACCCTGCCGCTGGAGATCTACATGCTGCGCGAGCTCGACACCGACGCCGCCCTGGCCCTCGCGCTGGTGCTCATCGTCGTCGCCGCGCTGACCGTCGCCGTCACCGGCTGGTTCTCCCGCCGCACCGTCCGCCGGAGGGCGTCGTGAGCGCCGTCGAGGTCCGCGCGCGGGTCGCGGCGCGCGGACTCGACGCCGACCTGGCCGTCGCGCCCGGCACGGTCGTCGCCCTCGTCGGGCCCAACGGTGCGGGCAAGTCGTCCATCCTCCAGCTCGTCGGCGGGCAGCTCCGCCCCGACGCGGGCACCGTCACGATCGACGGCACGATCGTCTCGGGCCCCGGGACGCACGTGCCCGTCCACCGGCGCCGCATCGCGGTGCTCGAGCAGCGCCCCCTGCTCTTCGAGCACCTGAGCGTGCTCGAGAACGCGGCCTTCGGGCTGCGGGCCCGCGGCGTCCGGGCCGGTGAGGCGCACGAGCGCGCCCAGGCCGAACTGGACGCCGTCGGCTGCGGCCACCTCGCCCCGGCCCGCGCCTGGGAGGTCTCGGGCGGCCAGGCCCAGCGCATCGCGATCGCCCGGGCCCTGGCCCCCGACCCGCGCCTGGTCCTGCTCGACGAACCCCTCGCGGCACTCGACGTGTCGGTGGCGCCGGCGATCCGGTCGCTGCTCCGGCAGCGGATCCGCGACGAGGGGCGCACGGCCCTGCTGGTCACCCACGACGCCGTCGACGCCCTGGCCCTGGCCGACGAGCTCGCCGTCGTCCAGGGCGGGCGCGTGGCCGACACCGGGCCCGTCGCCGACCTGCTCGCCCGGCCGCGGTCGCCGTTCGTCGCCGACCTGGTCGGGGTGAACCTGCTGGCCGGGGTGGCCTCCGGCGCCGACGCGATCCTGTTGCCCGGCAGAGAGCGCGTGGTCGGGGTCGCCCAGGACGGCCTCGTCGAGGGTCGCGCCGCCATCGCCTCCTTCGTGCCCGCGGCCGTCGCCGTGCACACGACCGAGCCGTCGGGCAGCCCGCGCAACCACCTGCGGGCCACCGTGGCCGGCATCGAGCCCCGGGGTTCCCTGGTCCGCCTGACCGCCCACCTGGCCGACGGCAGCCCGGTGGCGGCCGACCTGACGCTCGCGGCGTCCGTCGACGAGGGGATCGTGCCCGGCCGGTCGGTGTGGCTGGTGGTCAAGGCCGCCCAGGTGGTGCTCTACCCCCGCTGAGCCGCGGCCCGGCAGCACCGCTGGGATGATGGCCCCATGCTGACCACCCCCGACCTGCTGGCCGGCCCGCGCGGACGCCGTGTGCTGCTGGCGTTCGCCGTGGCGTCCGAGCACGCCCGGCTGCGTGAGGGCGAGGCGAGCGCGCTCGTCCAGTCCGTGTTCGACGTGTCCTTCCGCCTCGCCGAGGCCGACGGCCAGGCCATCACGCGCTTCGGCTGGGGCGGCCCGACCCCCGAGTACACGGTCGCCGACGTCGTCGCGGCGCTCGGCGCCGTCGACCTGGCCGAGGTGACCGCCGACGCCGCCCGGGACGCGCTCAACACGTCCGTCGACGCCGCCATGTACTGGCAGGGCCCCGACGGCGACGACCTGCTCTGCGCCCTCCCCGAGGTGCGGGACGCATTGGCCCGGGTCGCCGACCACCTCGTGGCGTCGCCCCACGTCCAGGCCTGGGACGCCCCGCTCGACGCGTCCGACCAGTGGCACCTGGTCTGGGACGGACGGGTGCTGCCGCGCCCCGACCTGTCCCGGTGGCGCGCCGCGGTGCGCGCCGGCGACGAGCAGGCCGCGCGCGAGCGTCCCGCCGATCCGACCGCCTCGTGGTCGGGGGAGTGGTGGTCGACCCCGCCCCACGGGCTGGTCGTGACGACCGGCACGTTCGGCGACGCCGGCCCGGTCGGGTTGTGGCTGGGTGAGGACTTCAGTGGGGCGCGGGTCGTCGAGGCCCAACGCGTGGCCATCGACCCCGCAGCCCGGGTGTTCGAGGTGGCCGGCCCTGAGGACTGGGCGGAGCTGTGTCGGCGGTTCCCCCTCGAGGTGACGGCCGAGAAGCGCCACGACTGGTACCGGGTGACCGGCCGGGACGGACGCTGGGTCATCCCCGAATGGAGCGCGGTCGCGGACCGGTTCGACGGGGTGCGCCTCGGCATCGGCGGCTACCTGAGGGCCGCGACCATGGCGATCCCGGTCGACGACGACACCGCCAGCGTCATCGCGGGGTGGGGTCCCGGCAGCACGTACTTGCTCACCGACGTGGCGCACCCGCACGGCGAGGGCGTCCGGTGGCGGTTCTCGCCGAGCGACCCGCGCTGGGTGCGCGAACGCTAGGCCAGCTTGGCCACGATCCGCTGCACGGTCAGCCACGTGCGGGTCGTGATGTCCCGACCGTGGGTCTTCTCGAGCCACGCCATCCAGTTGCCGGTCGTGCCGGGCACGCTGTTGTCCGTCACCGCCAGCACCGCGCGGGCCGCGGCGTCGTAGCCGATGATCCGCGTCAGCGGGTGGGGGTCGGTGGGCGGCTCCACGTCGAGCGGTGCCTTCAGGAACGTCGCCGTCAGGTAGGTCCCCGGCCCGTGGGTGAGCCCGGCGAAGGGGTCCCGGTCGAGCAGCCCCTGCATTTCGCCGAGGGTGCGGATGATCGTCCCGCCGCCGATCCCCAGCCGGCTGCGCAGCGCCTCCTCGATGGACGCCTCGAGCCCCGGCACGTCCTGCGCCGGCGCCCGGAACAGGATGTTCCCGCTCGCCAGCACGGAAGAGACCCGCTCGAATCCGAGCCCCTCGAACACCCCGCGCAGGTGCGCGTTGGACATGTTCTTCCCGCTCGGGGCGATCCCGCGCAGCAGGGCGGCGTACGCCTCGTCGGGTGGGGTCATGGCCCCACGATGGCACACGGTGGCAACCCGGGAACACCCCCGGCCTGGCCGCCGTTGACCGGGCATGCGTGAGGTGGAGCCTCGGCCAGCACGATCGGCGCCACCCGTGCGGGTCGGGTCGCAGCGCTCTCGGTGCGCGACCAACTGAAGGCCCTCGAGCTCGTCAGCTGAGGGGCAGCCGGGCATGCGCCCGGAGAAAAGTTCGGGTAGCTTAACTTTGCATGGAGCCCGCGGCGACGCCGACCGTTGAACGGGCCGGATCGCCGAAGCCGGTCCGGCCGCTCGCGTGGCTGTGGGGCCCCGCCTTCGTCGCGGCCATCGCCTACGTCGACCCGGGCAACGTGGCGGCCAACCTGACCGCGGGCGCACGCTTCGGCTACCTGCTGGTGTGGGTGCTCGTCGCGGCCAACGTCATGGCGATGCTGGTGCAGTACCTGAGCGCCAAGTCGGGCCTGGTCACGGGCCGCAGCCTGCCGGGCCTGCTCGGTGACCGACTCCCGCGCGGCCGACGCATCGCCTACTGGGCCCAGGCCGAGGCCGTCGCCCTGGCCACCGACCTCGCCGAGGTGCTCGGCGGGGCGATCGCGCTGAAGATCCTGTTCGGGATCCCGCTCGTCTGGGGCGGGCTGATCGTCGGCGTGGTGTCGATGCTGATCCTGGCCGTCCAGACCCGCAGCGGCCAGCGCCCCTTCGAGCTCACCGTGATGGGCCTCCTCCTCGTCATCACCATCGGGTTCAGCGCCGGCCTGTTCGTCAGCGACGTCTCTTGGCCCGAGACGGCCAACGGCCTCGTGCCGCGCTTCGACGGATCGGAGTCGGTGCTGCTCGCGGCGTCCATGCTCGGTGCCACCGTGATGCCGCACGCCATCTACGTGCACTCGGCCCTGGCCCGCGACCGCCACGGCCACCGGCCCGACGAGCTGCCGCGCATCCTGCAGGCCACGCGTTGGGACGTGGGGCTGTCGATGCTCGTCGCCGGGGCGGTCAACATCGCCATGCTCCTGCTCGCCGCCGCCAGCCTCCAGGGCATCGCGGGCACCGACTCGATCGAGGGTGCCCACGCGGCGATCACCGACGCGCTCGGGCCGGCCTTCGGCGTCCTGTTCGGCATCGGGTTGCTCGCCTCCGGCCTCGCATCGACCTCGGTCGGCTGCTACGCGGGCGCCACGATCATGAACGGCCTCCTCCGCATCAAGGTCCCGCTCGTGGTCCGGCGCGCCGTCACGCTGGTCCCCGCGCTCGCGATCCTCGCCGCGGGGGTCAACCCGACGACCGCGCTGGTGTTCAGCCAGGTGTTCCTCAGCCTCGGCATCCCGTTCGCGCTCATCCCGCTGGTGCGGATCACCAGCGACCGCACCCTGATGGGCCGCCACGTCAACGGCCGCCTCCTTCAGGTCACGGCGTGGGTCGTGATCGCGCTCGTCATCGCCCTGAACCTTGCCCTCGTGGGGCTCACCGTGCTGGGCTGGGGTTGATGCCACACGTCGACGACCTCACCCCGATCGCCCAGGACTACCTCAAGGTCATCTGGTCCGCGGTCGAGTGGGGCGACCCGCCGATCACCACGAAGGGCATCGCCGCGCGGCTCGGCACCACGCAGGCCAACGTCTCCGACACCGTGAAGCGGCTGGCCGCGCAGGGACTGATCACCTACGCGCCCTACAAGCCGGTCGCGCTCACAGAGCTCGGAGAGGAGCTCGCCCGCGCGATGGTGCGCCGCCACCGGCTCATCGAGACCTTCCTCACCGAGGTGCTGGGCTACGGCTGGGAGGAGGTCCACGACGACGCCGAGCTCCTCGAGCACGCGTCCTCCGAGGGCTTCCTCGCCCGGGTCGACGTCCACCTCGGGCACCCGCGGCGTGATCCGCACGGCGACGCGATCCCCGGGCCCGACGGGTCCTGGACCCGCCTCGTCGCCCCCCTCCTCGCCGACGCCGGGCCCGGCACGCACACCGTCGCACGCGTGGCCGACACCGACCCCGAACAGCTGGCCCGCCTCAGCGACCTGGGGGTCGTCCCCGGGGTAGCGCTCACGGTCGACGACGAGGGTGCCGTCCGTTCGGGCGGCGGCGTGCTCGCGCTCGACGCCGACGACCACGCGGCCATCCGGGTCCTGCCCGAGGGGCCGCGGTTCGCGTGGGGCGAGGCCGATGCCGCCACCCTGCTGGCCGACCTGGCGGGTGAGCCGGTCGCCCTCGAGCACCTGTGCCCGGCCTGCGGTTCCGACCAGCACGGACGCCCCGTGCTGCGGTTGGCCGACGGGTCACGTCCGGCCGTGTCGATCGCCCACGCGGGCGAGCTGACCCTCGTGGGTCTCGCGCAGTCCGGGCGGCTGGGCGTCGACCTCGAGGAGGCCGGCTCCGCACCGCCGCCGGGGACGGCGTCCCTCGTCGACTGGGTGCGCGCCGAGGCCTACCTCAAGGCGTCCGGGGAGGGACTGCGCGGAGACGCAGCCAGCGCGCCCCGAGGGACGCGCTGGCATGGTCTGGACCTGGGCCCCGGCCTGGTGGCCGCCTGGTGCTGGTTGGCCTGAACCTCAGCTGTCGGCCGAGGGGGCGCTGGCCGGGCTGTCGTAGCTGGCCGGGCTGTCGGCCACGACCTTCTTGACCGGGGGCTTGACCACGGTCTTGGCGGTCGTCGTGGTCTGCTTCTTCGCGACCGGCTTGGCCGGGGTGTTCGCCGACGGTGCGGAGGCGGGCGAGTTCGCCGAGACCGTCGAGGCGACGGACGCCACCGAGGCGGTGGTCGGGGCGGACTGGGCGCTCAGGGTCAGGGTGCCCTGGAGCGGGGCTGCAGCGGCGCGGGGCTCGACCGTGATGGCCGGCCGGTTCATCGGCTGCTGCATCTGCTGGTCAGCGTTCGCGAGGGCGAATCCGCCGAACATGGCCGCCCCGAGCACGCCGCCGATGGTGAAGGTGGTGAGCGTCTTACCCATGGTCATTCTCCGATCCCCCAGCAATTCTTCGTTTCGTTGACAACATCAATACTCAGGGCCGTTCGTGAGGGGAGCCCTTGCCTGAGCATGAGAATTCCCTCATCTTCGGTAACAGTGTTTCCCCTAGAGTTCGGGGCATGCCCCGGCTCGACCTCGAAGCGCACCGACGCCACCTCCTCGACCACGGCGACGAGCTGGTCCGGCAGGTGCTGACCGGCACCCCCGACGCCGACCTGCCCGGGCTCGAGGTGCACACCGACGCCATCCACTACCGGGCCGGCCGCGACGTCACCGTCGGCTACCAGGTGGTCCTGGAGCAGGACGCCGTCCGCCAGGAGGAGTACCTCCTCGCCACCACCGCCGACGTCACCGGCGAAGTTGCCACGCTCGACAGCGAGCAGTTCGGGTTCCGCGTCTGGCGACACCCCCACGACCCGGTCCTCGCCTCCGCCCCCGAGGCGTTCTCCCCGGACGCCGTGGCGGGTTGGCTGGCCACGGCCGGGTTGGCGTCCGGTGAGGTGGCGCTGACCGCGGTCGCGTACCGGCCGATGCGGCGCGCCGTGCTGCGCGCGGACGTCGACGGCGGGCGCTGGTTCGTGAAGCTGCAGCGGCCCAAGCGGCACCTGGAGTACCTGGAACGGATGGCGCTGCTCGCCCCGGCCGGGGTGACCCCGCCGGTGGTCGCCGTGCCCGCCGAGGGGGTCACGATCACCGCGGCGGCCGAGGGTGTCTCGCTCGCTCAGGCGCTGGCGGCGTGGTCGATGCAGGGGGCGGTGGAGCCGGACCCGGCCTCGCTGTTGGAACTCCTCGGACGCCTGCCCGGCGGGGTGCGCACCCTGCCGCCGCAGCGGGGGCACGATGTGCGCCTCCGGATGGCGCTGGAGACCGCGGCGGTCGAGCTGCCGGGGCGGGCGTCCGAGATCGCCGACCTGGGGGAGCGGCTGCTGGCCGCCGACGCGCGTGCCGAGCTCGGCCCCGTCGTCGCCACCCACGGAGACTTCTACGAGGCCAACATCTTCACCGTCGACGGGCGGGCGACCTCGGTGATCGACATCGAGTCGGCCGGGCCGGGCCACCTCGTCGACGACCTGGCCACGCTCATGGCGCACCTGGTCGTGCTGCCCGACCTGTCGGCGGTGCACTACGCGCAGCTGCCCGGGCTCATCGACCGCTGGTACGCCGCGTTCTGCGACGTCGTCGACGGCCCCACCCTGCGTGCTCGCACAGCCGGGCTCATCCTCGGCCTGATGTCCGGCGCGGGCGAGGCCCAGGCGTCCGCACGCCTGGACCGCGCCCTGGCCTGGGCGCCGAGGGCTTGAGTTTTCAGCGCCGAGGGCTTGGGTTACCAGCGCCGAGGGCTTGGGTTCCTCAGAGGCGTCGCCACAGCGACGCCACGGCCTGGCCGCCGCCGATGCACATGGACGCCAGCCCCCACTCGAGGTCGGTCTTCCGGATGTTCTCGATCGTGCGCATCGAGATGATCGCGCCGGTCGCGCCGATCGGATGGCCCCACGCGATGGCGCCGCCAAGCGGGTTGACCTTGGCGGGGTCGAGGTCGAGGTCGCGGGACACCGGGAGGGCCTGCGCCGCGAAGGCCTCGTTGATCTCGTACCAGCCGATGTCGTCCTTGGACAGGCCGTTGCGCTCCAGGATCTTCTCGATGGCCGGCTTCGGGGCGTAGCCCATGATCCCGGGCTCGATGCCGACCTTGGTGAAGTCGACGAGCTCGGCGAGCGGGGTCAGCCCGCGCTCCTTGGCCACCGACAGCCGCGTCAGCACTAGCATGGCCGCGCCGTCGTTGATGCCGGACGCGTTGCCCGCTGTCACCGTGCCGTCCTTCTTGAAGACCGGCCGCATCCCGGCCAGCTTCTCCAGGGTCAGGCCTGCGCGGGGGTGCTCGTCGGCGTCCACGACCACATCGCCGCGGCGCGACGAGATCGTGACGGGGGTGATCTCGGCGGCCACCGCCCCGGACGCCAGCGCCTCCTGCGCGCGGCGCTGCGACTCGAGCGCGAACTCGTCCTGCGCCTCGCGGGACACGTCGAACCGCTCGGCCACGTTCTCGGCGGTGATGCCCATGGCCTCGCCCGAGAAGGGGTCGGTGATGAGCACGTTGGTGCCGTCCACGACGGTGCGGTTGCCCAGCGTCACGCCCGAGCGGGCCGAGAAGTCCATGAACGGCTGCGCCGACATGTTCTCGGTGCCGCCGGCCACGACGATGTCGGCTTCGCCGACCATCAGCTCCTGGGCGGCCAGGCCGATCGCCTGCATCGCCGAGCCGCAGAGGCGGTTGACGGTCATCGCCGTCGACTCCTCGGGGGCGCCGGCCTCGATCGAGACGCGGCGGCTGATGTAGGCGTCCGTGCCGGTCGAGCCGACACAGCCGATGATCCACTCCTGGGCGTCCTCCGGGGTGAGGCCGGCGCGCTCGAGCGCGGCCTTGGCCGCGGTTGCGCCCAGCACGTGCGCGGGCACCGACGCCAGCGCCTTGCCGAAGCTGCCCACCGGCGTGCGGGCGTAGCCCACCACCACGATCGGGTCGTCGGTCTTCTTCATGTCTTCTCCTCGTGAAACTCAAGCCCTGGGCGCTGAAAACTCAAGCCCTCGGCGGTCAGTAGGCCGTCCAGGCCCCATCGATCGGGTACGACGTGCCGCTCATGGACGCCGAGGCCGGGCCGGTCAGGAACAGCACCAGTTCGGCCACCTCCTCGGGCTCGATGAGCCGCTTCACGTGCGAGCGGGTGAGCATGATCTTCTCGATGACCTTGTCCTCGGAGATGCCATGAGTGCGGGCCTGGTCGGCGATCTGCTTCTCGACCAGCGGCGTCCGGACGTAGGCGGGGTTGACGGTCACCGACGTGACGCCGTGCGGAGCCCCCTCCAGCGCGACCACCTTCGAGAGCCCCTCGAGGCCGTGCTTGGCGGTGACGTAGGCGGACTTGTACTCCGAGGCGCGCAGGCCGTGAGCCGACGACACATTCACGATGCGGCCCCAGCCGTTGGCGTACATGTGGGGCACCGACTGCCGGATCAGGTACCACGGCGCGTGCAGCATGACGCGCATGATGAACTCGAACTTCTCGACCGGGAACTCGTGGATCGGGCTCACGGTCTGGATGCCCGCCACGTTGACCAGGATGTCGACGTCGGTCGGCAGTTCGGCGATGGCGTCGTAGTCGGACAGGTCGCACGGGACCGGCTCGATGCCGTCCACCTCGGCGGCCAGAGCGGCCAGGCCGTCGGCGTTGATGTCCACGGCGAGCACGTGCGCGCCGGCCTAGGCGAACTTGATCGCGGCCTCGCGGCCGATGCCGGACGCCGCGCCCGTGACGAGCGCACGGCGTCCGTCGTGGTAGTTCGGATAGGTGCTCATGCTGACTCCTGCAGGTCGACGGTGAAGCTCGGTTCGGTCTTGTCCCGAACCTCATCCTCGCTCACGCCCGGTGCCAGCTGCCGCAGCACCAGCGCGCCGTCGACCACGTCGAACACGGCCAGGTCGGTGATGATGCGGTCGACCACGCCGACGCCGGTGAGCGGCAGGGTGCACCGCTCGACGATCTTCGGCTTGCCGTACTTGTCGACGTGCTCGGTCATCACGATGACGCGGCGGGTGCCGGCGACCAGGTCCATCGCGCCGCCCATGCCCTTCACGAGCTTGCCGGGGATCTGCCAGTTCGCCAGGTCGCCGTTGCCGGCCACCTGCATCGCGCCCAGGATCGCCGCGGCCATCTTGCCGCCGCGGATCATCCCGAACGACGTCGCTGAGTCGAAGATCGCCGCACCCGGCAGCAGCGTCACCGTCTGCTTGCCGGCGTTGATCAGGTCGGGGTCCTCGTCGCCCTCGTACGGGAACGGCCCCATGCCCAGGATGCCGTTCTCGCTCTGCAGGTGCACGGTCACGCCCGCGGGCAGGTTGTTCGCGACCAGGGTCGGCATGCCGATGCCCAGGTTCACGTAGTCGCCGTCGGCGAGCTCGGAGGCCGCGATGGCGGCCATCTCGTCGCGGGTCCAGCCCATGTCAGGCCTCCTTCTGGTCGGCGGAGCCGGGGCGCGGGCGCACGGTCCGCTGCTCGATGTCGGTGGGGGAGACCGCGCGGGTCACGTGGGTGACGTGCACGCCCGGGGTGTGCACGGCGTCCGGGTCGATCGCGCCCGGCTCGACGATGTTCTCGGCCTGCACGAACGTGAGCTCGCCGCACATGGCGACGACCGGGTTGAAGTTGCGCGCCGTGCGGCGGTAGACGAGGTTGCCGGTGGTGTCGGCGGTGTGGGCGTGCACGAGCGCGATGTCGGCGACGATGCCCCGCTCGAGCACGTAGGTGCGGCCGTCGAAGTCGGCGGTCGGCTTGCCCTCGGCGACCTCGGTGCCGACACCGGTGGCGGTGTAGAACGCCGGGATGCCGGACCCGCCCGCGCGCATGCGCTCGGCCAGCGTGCCCTGCGGCACGAACTCCACGTCCAGCTCGCCGCTGATGAACTGCTGCATGAACAGGTTGTTCTCGCCGACGTAGCTCGCCAGCACCTTGCTGATCTGGTTGTTCTCCAGCAGCAGGCCCAGCCCCTTGCCGTCGATGCCCAGGTTGTTGGAGACGATCGTGAGGTCCTTGACCCCGGAGTCGCGCACGACCTTGATCAGGTCGGTGGGGATCCCGCACAGCCCGAAGCCGCCGACGGCGAGGGTCATCCCGTCGCGGAGCTTCTCGGTGAGCGCGGGAGCGATGTCCTCGATGACTTTGCTCATGCGTCCAACCGTAGGGTCGGGCGCCACGGGTGTGCCACGGTCAGGCGTCCAGTCTGACAGTCAGCACATTGTGTAGTTCTACAATCCGGACGCCGCGGGTTCGGGTGCGCCCAACTCGGCCACCCAGAGCGCGCCCACCAGGTCGTCGGGATCATCGAGGTCGGCGCCCGTCAGCTCGCCGAACCGGCCGAGACGGTGCCGGACGGTGTTGACGTGCACGTGCAGCGCCTCCGCCGCGCGCGGGATGCTGCGCCCCGCCGCGAACCACGCCCGCAGTGTGCCGAGGATCTCGGCGGCGTAGGCCGGTTCCGACTCCAACGGCGTCAGGAACCGCTCCGCGTAGTGGCGCCAGACATCCGGGCGGGACGCGGCGGCGAGGCGCCAGCCCAGGTCGTCGACCCCCTGCGCGCCCGTGCGGTCCAGGCGCCGGGCAAGCGCGAGGGCCTGTTGCGCCACCCGGTCCGAGCGGGGCAGGTCGTCGAGGCGTCCGAACGGGCCGATGCCGACCGGCACGTCGTCGACGGAGGGGGTGGTGGCCACCAACCCCAGGCACTGTCCGCCGTCGACCACGACCACCGCGCGGGCCGTGGGGGTCGACCCGGACGCCTCGAGCCGGCGGCGCAGGGACTCCGAACCCGCGGCGTCCGGGATGTCGGCCCGGATGGCTGCGTAGGCGGCGGTCGGGTTCAGCGTGCTGTGCGCCTCGGCCGGCGCCTCGCCGGCGAGCAGGGAACGCACGGTGGCGGCCCGCCGGTGGACGTCGCGCAGGGCCGCGTCGACCTCGAGCGCGTGGTACTCGGTGATGATGCGGGTGGTGAACGCGTCGGCGACGCCCCACATGAGCCGGACGCCGCCGACGGTCGCCTCGGCGGGCAGGCCCAGCGTGACGGCGAGGTCGACGAACCGCTCGTGGATGAGCGCGATCGAGATCCGGAACCCGCGGACGATCTCCTCGACCGGCACGCCCGCCTCGAAGCGCTCCCGGGCGGTCTGGGCGGCCCCGTCCAGCTGGGCCGGGTGGGGGACCGTGCCGGAGCGCAGGGCGTCCATGGCCGTGTCGAGGTTGCGGCGCACGGCCGCGGTCAGCGCCTCGTGCGAGATCGAGGCGTAGGAGTCGAGTTCGGCGTAGATCTGCGCGCAGGTGGCCTCGGCGAGTTCGGGCAGGGACGCCCCGAGCGGGGCCAGCACGGCGCCCAGGTCGGGGTGCTCGGGCGCGCTCATGGGGCCATCGTAAATGTCGGCGGCGTTGGCCATGCTGGGGGCATGGACGAGAAGGACATCCTGGCCCGCTACCTCCGGGCTGCCCGCGAGGGGCTGGTCTGGAAGACCGAGGGGCTGTCGGAGCGTGACCTGCGGCTGCCGCGCACGTCCACCGGCACCAGCCTGCTGGGCCTGGTCAAGCACTGCGCCGGGGTCGAGGCGGAGTACTTCGGGGCGTGCCTGGGCCGCGAGCACGGCATTCCGGCGGCTGCTGGTCCACGTGCTGTACGACGTCTCCCGCCACGCCGGCCAGGCCGACATCCTGCGCGAGGCGATCGACGGCGCGACGGGCATGACGCCGAGCCTCAGCAACGTGTGGGAGCCCGAGGGTGGCTGGCCCGCCCATGTCGCGAAGCTCCAAGGCATCGCGGACGCGTTCAGCGAATCCTGATGCCGTAGATGTTGCGGTCGTAGGACGCCACGACGAGCATGTCACCGAACACCGACGGGGTGGCCTCGACGTTCTTGCCCAGGCTGACGGTCGAGATGTCCTCGCCGGTCTCGGGGTCGAACAGGTGCATCACGCCCTCGGAGTCGGCCAGCACGCCGTAGAGGCGGCCGTCGGTCGAGGTGACCAGCGTCGGCGAGCTCCACGAGTAGTTGCCCAGGTGGCGGCGCCACACGACCTCGCCGGTGGCCTTGTCCAGCGCCACGAGGTCGCCCTCGCGCGGGGCGGTGGTGCGGGAGATGTTGAAGATCATCAGGTCGGCGATCGGCCCCTTGCCGAGCACGGGCGTCGCCAGCACGCCGCCGTTGATGCCGGTGTAGTAGGCCGGGATGTCGTACTGCCACAGCTGCTTGCCGGTCATCGCGTCGATCTTGCGGATGTTCGTGACCAGGTCGCCCGTGGCCTGCTTGCGGGCGTCGACCTCATTGCCGGTGTAGAGGTACACGCCCTGCGGGGTTTCCTCGAGCACGAGCGAGGCGTCGGTGTCGTCCTCGACCTCGCGCATCCACAGCATCTCGAGGGTGGTGGCGTCCCAGGCGAAGAGCTTGCCCTCGTTGTCGGCGGCGAACATCAGGTTGCGGTAGGCCACGGCCGAGTTCTCGATGCCGTACTTCTCGTTGCCGGACGCCGTGTACCGCAGCCGCGTCACCTCGGGGTCGACGGTGACCTTCTTCGCCTCCGGGTCATAGGAGCTGTTCAGCTTGACCTTGTAGATGAGCCCGTTCTCGGCCGGGGCCATCAGCGTGTCGGTCTGGGCGTCCACCAGCGCGGAGGAGTCGAACGCCCCCCAGTCCTGGCGCGGGGCGGCGGGGTCGAGGCCGGCGATGTGCCAGACCTCCTTGTTCTGGATCAGGTCGAACACCCGGTACCGCCACGGGCCGATCGTGCCGTTGGTGTCGTTGAGGCCCTGTCCGGCGTACAGCAGCGGGTAGCCACGGGGGTCGACGGACGCCGTGCCCTTGAATCCCCAGCCCACCTCGATGGCCGGCTTGGTCGGCTCGCCGGTCTTGAGGTCGAGCCGGTGGATCTTGCCCTCGAAGACGGGGTAGATCACCTCGACGAAGTTGTCGTCGTCGACGTACTTCGCGTCCAGCCCCATGGCCACCTTGGTCTCGCGCGGCCACTGGACGAGCAGCGGCTGGCCGGTCCAGCCGGCGCCGGGCCAGTAGGAGCCCTCGCCGCGGATCTCGCCGATCTGCCTGGTCCACGCCACCTCGAGCTGCTGCTCGGTCACCTGCGCGGTGCCCCAAGCGCCCCCGGTGCGGTGGTTGTTCCCCCGGAACGTCAGCACGCCCGGGATCTGGTTGTAGGTCTCGGGGTCGCCGAAGACGACCTGCTCGCGGCTGGAGTAGCCGGTCGGCTCGCCGTGCTCGTCGACGACCGACCACGAGAAGGTGCCGGCGGAGTCGGTCATGTTGCGCTCGAAGACGTTGGCCTCGCCCGTCCCGCGCGGCGGGAGGTAGCCCGGCAGCTCGGAGAGCCGGATGGCTGCCGGGTCGGCGTTCGGCGTCCGGGCCTGCGTGGCGGCCGCGGTCGGCTTGTTGGGCCGCTCGCCGGTGCGGACGGTCTCGGTGGAGCACGCGGCGACGCCGACGAGGGTGGCCAGGGCGAGCCCCGCGGCTGCCAGCCGTCGCGCGTGCACCATTCTCGTCTCCATCCGTGTCCTGGGGTCGGGCCGCACCCAGCCTACTCGCGCTTTCCCCGCCGTCGGTGGAGGGGCGCGGTACCGAAATGTGAGACGTCATTTGTCATGAAGTGAATTCTTGATCTACGGTTCAACCATCTGTTCCAGGGCTTCGGCCCACCAGGCAAGGAAATCTCCCTCGATGACCGGACACGCGGACGCCCGCCAGCCCCACACCGCACGCCTCGCGTGCGGCATGTGTGTTGCTGCCTGTCCGTGTTGTTGTCGCGCCTGACGCCTGCCGTCGTGAGCCGTCGCTGACGGCCCCGGCACCCGGGACGCCCCGCGTCCCACTCCCGCGCTGACCCGCAATCACCCGTCGCCGCCTTTTCGGCACCCGTGAATTGTCGGCCATTTCCCCATGCCCTTTTCCGTGGCATTCCTGCACCTTCGTGCGCCCATTTCCCGACCCCATTCACACCCGCCAGGAGAACACCATGATCCTCACCGGACTCGCGCTGGGCATCGCGCTCGGCTTCGTCTTCCAACGGGGGCGCTTCTGCGTCACCGGCGCCTTCCGCGACGTGTGGCTCTCGGGCTCGACCCGTTGGCTCACCGCCTTCGGCCTCGCCATCGCCGTGCAGGCCGTCATCGTCCAGTTCCTGCTCGGCGCGGGCCTCATCCAGGCCAACGTCCCGCAGGTCGCCTGGCTCGGCGTCGCCGGTGGCTCGTTCCTGTTCGGCATCGGCATCGTGCTCGCCGGCGGCTGCGCCACCGGCACCTACTACCGCTCCGGCGAGGGCCTCATCGGCTCGTGGATCGCGCTCATCTTCTACGCCCTGCTCGCGCAGGTCATGAAGTACGGCGCCCTGAAGCCGGTCAACGACGCGGCGCGCGCCGACAAGTCGGAGCTGACCACGATCCACGGCTCGCTGGGCATCAGCCCGTGGTTCCTCGTCGCGATCCTCGTGGCCGTCGTGGCCTGGGCGATCACCCGCCAGCGCCAGCAGCGCGTCGCCACCCTCGCCTCCACCGGCAAGCGCACCGGCCTGGCCCACCTGCTGTTCGAGAAGCCGTGGAGCCCCTACGCCAGCGCCATCGCCGTCGGCTCCCTGGCCGCCCTGGCCTACCCGCTGAGCAACGCCACCGGCCGCAACGCCGGCCTGGGCATCACCACCCCGAGCGCCAACATCGTGGACTTCCTCGCCACCGGCAACGTCGAGCGCATCGACTGGGGCGTCCTGTTCGTCCTCGGCCTCATCCCCGGCTCCTACATCGCCGCCAAGCTGTCCGGCGAGTTCCGCCTCCGCGCCCCCGACGCCCGCACCGCGGTCCGCGCCATCGGCGGCGGCTCCCTGATGGGCATCGGCGCGGCGATCGCCGGCGGCTGCACCATCGGCAACGCGCTCGTCCAGACCGCGCTGTTCGGCTACCAGGGCTGGCTCGCGTTCCTGTTCACCTTCCTCGGTGTCGGGGTCGCCGCCCGCTTCTTCATCCAGACCCACCGCCGCGAGGGCGCCGCCCCCGTGCTCGTGCCGCAGCCCGCGGCGTCCCGTTGAGAAAGGAACCTCCCATGGGATTCTTCGACCGCTTCCGCAACCCCGCCACCACCCTCGTGCAGTCGCCCGTCAGCCCCGACCTGGACGCCGTCACCCCCGTCGCTACCCTCGAGGGCGGACGCCGCTACCAGCTCAACACGGTCGGGCAGGTCTGCCCGTTCCCCCTGGTGGAGGCCAAGCAGGCGATCAAGCAGCTCGAGCCCGGTGACCAGCTCGTCATCGACTTCGACTGCACCCAGGCCACCGACTCGATCCCGCACTGGGCCGCCGCCGCCGGCTACCCGGTGACGAACTTCGAGCAGGTGGGCGACGCCTCCTGGACGATCACGGTCCAGAAGGCCTGAACCACGGCGCCGCCACCCACCCCCCGCAGGACCTGGGAGGGGGCGTCGCCCGGGTGCACGCCACGCACACCGGCCGACGTCCCTCCCCGAACGAACACCACTCGCACAACCAGACAAGGAACCCTCCCATGACGAACTACTTCTCCGACGCCACCGCCCTCATCGGCCGCACCCCCCTGGTGCGCATCAACCGCCTCTTCGGCGACTCCAAGGCCGACGTCTACGCCAAGCTCGAGTTCTACAACCCCGCCAACTCGGTCAAGGACCGCATCGGCGTCGCCATCGTGGACGCGGCCGAGGCCTCCGGCGAGCTCAAGCCCGGCGGCACGATCGTCGAGGGCACGTCCGGCAACACCGGCATCGCGCTCGCCTTCGTCGGCGCGGCCCGCGGCTACAAGGTGATCCTCGCGATGCCCGAGACCATGTCCAAGGAGCGCCGCGCCCTGCTGCGCGCCTTCGGCGCCGAGCTCGTCCTGACCCCCGGCCCCGAGGGCATGCGCGGCGCGGTGGCGAAGGCCGAGGAGATCGCCGCCGCCACCGAGGGCGCGGTCCTGGCCCGCCAGTTCGCCAACCCGGCCAACGTGGCGGTGCACAAGGAGACCACCGCCGAGGAGATCTGGGCCGACACCGACGGCCAGGTCGACATCGTCGTGGCCGGCGTGGGCACCGGCGGCACCATCTCCGGCGTCGGCCAGGTGCTCAAGGAGCGCAAGCCCGAGGTGCGCATCGTCGCCGTCGAGCCGAAGGAGTCCGCCATCCTGTCGGGCGGCCAGCCCGGCCCGCACAAGATCCAGGGCATCGGGGCCAACTTCATCCCCGAGATCCTCGACCGCTCGGTGATCGACGAGGTCATCCCGCAGGACTCCGACACCGCGATCGACTTCGCCCGCCGCGCGGCGCGCGAGGAGGGCCTGCTCGTCGGCATCAGCTCGGGTGCGGCGCTGGCCTCGGCCGGTGAGCTCGCCGGCCGCGAGGAGAACGCGGGCAAGACCATCGTGGTGGTCATCCCCAGCTTCGGCGAGCGCTACCTGTCCTCGGTCCTCTACGCGGACCTGCTCGACTGATATGTAGGCCCTTTTGTCAAGGGGGCGTGACGAAGTGGCGTCCTCCTGGTTGGGGGACGCCACTTCGCTTTTGGCACGGTGCTTGGTGACGTTCGGCGTGGTCGTCGACGCGGATGGTCAGACTGACATGCGCGGGTTGGTTACCGCTTGACGG
>NZ_JACJFX010000032.1:0-32352 GCF_014164675.1 Propioniciclava sp. MC1683
CGAACTCTACCGCCGAGGCTTTGTACTCCTCGGTGAATGCCCTCCGTGTCGATCCCATCGTCGGTTCCTCCCAAGTTCAGGAACCCGCGGAATATGCCCCACCCTCCACCAAAGCGGGAACGGTCCAGGGCTTAGAAGTTTCCCTCAGCCAGCTCCTTGAGCGCGGCCTTCTCCAGCTCCGCTTCCGCGAGCAGACGCTTCAGGGTCGCGTTCTGCTTCTCCAACTCCTTCAGGCGCTTTGCGTCGTCGGCCTTGAGGCCGCCGTACTGGTTCCGCCACCGGTAGTACGTCTGCTCGGACACCCCCAGCTCCCGGCACACCGCCGCGACGTCCTGACCATCGGTGAGCATCCTGTCGGCCTGCCCGAGCTTACGGACGACCTGCTCCGGGGTGTGACGCTTCCTGCTGTTCGTCATGATCTGACCAGTCTCCCTGCCCGCGACCGCGGGCAACAGGACGACTCTCATAACGACTGGACCTACGAAACGGGGTCAGCCCAGGGGGTCGCCGGTCCTAGAACAGGGTGGGGGCGAGGGCGACGGCGAGGGGGGCAGACGTCCTGACCGGGTGGCAGGGTTCGTGGCGTTCGGGTGCGAGGCGGCCCCAGGCCAGACCGCAGACCCGCAACAGCTCGTCCAGACTGGCCGCGGACGCCCGGTGCGCCATGTCGAGGGTGATGAGCGCGCACGCGAGCGCATCATGGACTGCGTCGTGGTGCTGGTCCAGCGGGATCGCGGCTTCGGCGGCGACGGCGTCCAGGGTGTGTTCGGGAAGGTCGTAGCAGCGCCGCGCCAGCAGCAGCGAGCAACCGAAGTCGAGCGTGGGCCAGTCGTAGCCGCAGTGGCTGGTCGCGTCACGGATCACCGCGATGTCGAAGGCGGCGTTGTGGGCCACGACGGGGCGTCCGGTGAGTCGCTTCTCGATGTCGGGCCACAGTCGTTCGAAGGTGGGTTGGCCTTCCAAGTCGCGTTCGACGATGCCGTGCACCTGGGTGCAGTCCGGGTCGAACCAACCGCGTCCATGGGGCGGTTGCATCAGGGATCCCCACGTGGCCGCCACCCGGCCGCCGCGGACGAGGGCCAGGCCAACCTGGCAGGGGGATCCCGGCCGCCGGTTCGCGGTCTCGAAGTCGAGAGCGACGAACTCCAGACTCATCGGCTCCCTCCCGCGCCGTCAGCCACCGTCGATCCTTCTGTCAGAACGTCCTGACGAAAGGCTACCGCTGCGTTGGTCGGATTCGCCAACGCTGGGGATACTGGAGTGGGAGGTCGGGATGGAACAACGAATGGCCGTCGCGGCGGTGGCCGAGGCGGCGGCCGGGGTCGAGCGGGCCCAGGCGCTGCTGGAGGCCACGGTCGTGCTGGCCCGCGAAGCAGGCGCGACGTGGGCGCAGATCGGTGAGGCGGCCGGGATGAGCCGGCAATCAGCCCATGAGCGCTGGGGTTGCATCCCGCGTCGCGGGTGTCCCCGCTCTGACTGCGGGTGCCCGGACCACGCCGTGGACTCATGCGACTGCGGGCACGGTCCCGGACGCGGACGCCGCCGGTCCGTGGTCGACTCGCCTGTCAGGCTTTCTTGACATAGGATGTGCTCGACAGGGCAGGATTGGCCTGTCGCCAACCGCTCGCCGAGCGCGCAGCACCCGACAGGAGAAAGCATGAAGATCGCTGTCACCGCCGCCACGGAGGCCGGCCTGGACGCCCCGGTGGCGGGGCACTTCGGCCAGGCCCCCCACTTCGTGCTCGTCGAGGCCACCGGCGGGAGCATCACGACCACACGCAGCGTCCCCAACCCCTTCCTGGCGGGCCATCAGCCCGGTGAGGTCCCCGCGTTCATCCGGGCGCAGGGCGCGGACGTGATCCTGAGCGGTGGCATGGGCGTCCGGGCCATCCGGATCTTCGAGCAGGTGGGCATCACGGCAGCAACGGGGGCCTCCGGGACCGTGCGTCAGGCCGTGACCGACTACCTTCACGGGGCGTTGGCAGGGGCGTCCCCCTGCGCCGACAGCGTGCAACACCACCAGGCCTGAGGAGAGAAGTGAACGCAGGGATCGTCTGCATCCCCGTCGCCGACGACGGGCAGATCGGCCACACGTGGGGCAAGGCCCGCACGGTGGCCCTCGCCACCGTCGAGGACGGGACCATCACCTCGTGGCGCACCCGGATCGTCGACTGGGACGTCTCCAAGGAGCAGGGCACCGAAGGTGCCCACCACGCCCGTGTCGCACGCTTCATCAGGGACAACGCGGTCACCACCGTCATCGCACGCCACATGGGGGATGACATGCAGAACATGCTCACCAAGCTGGGGGTACGCGTCCAGCAGGGCGCCTCAGGAGATGCCCGCGCCGCCGTCACCTCGCTGGAGCGCCGGGGGGGTTGACCGCGATGAGCGCAACCGCCGACAGGCAGCCGGTACCACGAGGCATCGAGAGCCTGATGGTCGGGGGCCGGGTCCTGCCGATGGCCCGGTGGGGTAGCCCCGTCATGCACGTCAGGACGAGCCACGTCACCGCTTTCGACGAGGAACTCCAGACGCTGGTGCGGGACATGTTCGCCACTATGCGGGAATCCCGGGGGGTGGGCCTGGCCGCCACCCAGGTGGGAGTCGGTCTGTCCTTGTTCATCTATGACTGCCCGGACGCGGAGGAGCGCCACCAGTACGGCGCGGTCTGCAATCCGACCCTGAGCCTCCCGCAGGGCAAGGATCGGCGCCTGGACGTGGCGCCCGAAGGGTGCCTCTCACTGCCCGGCGCCTTCCAGGCGTTGGGACGGCCGGACCGTGCCGTCTGCACTGGGGTCGACCCCTTCGGTCAACCTGTCACGGTGATCGGCACCGGGCTCCTAGCCCGTTGCCTGCAACACGAAACCGACCACCTCAAGGGCATCGTGTTCGGGGACCGCCTCCCCGACAAGGCCCGGCGTGACCTGTACGCTCAACACCAGTCGGTGGCCCATCACTACCCCAACGAGTGGCCCACGCAGGCAGACCCGCAGCCCACCCCCGGCCACTCCCGCCTTGGCTATACCACCCCGGTAGAGTTCGAACACGCCCACTACACGGCCCTCGCCCTCGAGGGCCGGCCCAGATAACCAGCGGCAAGAATCGGAACTGTCCGACGAACGGTGTAATTGGCTATTTTTGTTGTGGCGACTACTTCAGTGGTCTTCGGCGGCCGGCATGCGGTCGGCGAAGGTGATGGCGAAGGCGTTGAGTGCTGGCTTCCAGCGTGTCACCCATCGTGTCTGACCGGTGCCTTTGGGGTCCAAGCTTCGGGTGACGAGGTAGAGGGTTTTCATGGGCCAGGTTGATCACGCAGTTGGAGATGACGACGTCGACCGAGGCGTCCGGCAGGGGGAGGTGCTCGATGTGCCCCTTCAGGAAGGTCGCGTTCGTGACGCCGGCCTCGGTCTGGTTGCGCCGCGCGAGGGCGAGCATGTCGTCGGTCATGTCGAGTCCGTAGGCGTGGCCGTCGGGGGCGACGCGGCGGGCGGAGAGTAGGACGTCGAGCCCGCCGCCGGAACCGAGGTCGAGCACGACCTGGCCCGGTTCCAGCGCGGCGAGGGCCGTCGGGTTGCCGCACCCCAAGGAGGTCGCGAGCGCCGCCTCGAACGGGGTGTGTGGGTCGTACAGGTTGCGCGTGATGGGGTCGTCCGTCGGGGAACCCGCCGGCGACGAACCGCAGCACCCGCCGCCCCCACAACACGCGGCCCCGCTCGCGGCGTTCGGGGTGTCGAGGACTTGGAGATGGGCGCGGGCGGTGGCCGTGTAGTGCTCCTGGACGGCTTGGTGGACGTTGCGGTGTGCCGGGTCGGATTCGGGGGACATGAGGGACCTTCTTCAGTCGAGGATGCGGCGCAGGAGTTCGGTGACCCGCTGCTGCAGGTCGTCGCGGATGTCACGCACCACGGGGAGCGGCTGGCCGGCGGGATCGGCGACCTGCCAGTCCTCGTAGATCTTGCCCGGGTAGTAGGGGCACGAGTCGCCGCACCCCATGGTGATCACGACGTCGGCAGCCTGGACGACGGTGTCGGTGAGCGGCTTGGGGTAGGCGGCGGTCAGGGCGATGCCGCGCTCGGCCAGCGCCTCGACCACGAGGGGGTTGATGTCCCCGGTGGGCTGGGAGCCGGCCGAGCGGACGTGGACCCGGCGCGCGGACAGGTGCTCGGTGAGGGCGGCGGCCATCTGCGACCGTCCGGCGTTGTGGACACAGATGAACAGGACCTCGGGGACCTTCTTCGCGACCCGCCCCTCGGCCTGAGCCTTGGCCATCAGTTGCTCGCGGGCCTGCCGCGCCACGAGGACGGGCAGAAAGGTCTCCACGTGCGCGCGGGGTTCCAGCAGGGCGCGCGCGGCATCGACCGCCTCGGCGACGTCATCGGGGGTGAACACGCCCCGGTAGCTGTACTCGAGGTCGGCCTTCAGGGTCTCGTAGGCGTCCGGGATCACGGCAGGCCCCTCACCGGTCGCCGGGCAGCGGCTGGACGGGTACGTCGAGCGACGCGAGCAGCTCGGTCACGCGGCGCTTGATGTCGTCGCGGATGGGGCGCACGGCGTCCACGCCCTGGCCGGCCGGGTCCTCCAGCACCCAGTCCTCGTAGCGCTTGCCCGGATAGAACGGGCAGGTGTCGCCGCAGCCCATGGTGATGACGACGTCGGACGCCCGCACGGCCTGGTCGGTCAGCACCTTCGGCTTCTCGGCCGAGATGTCGATGCCCTCCTCCAGCAGCGCCTCCCGCACCGCGGGATTGATGGTCTCGGCCGGGGCCGAGCCGGCCGAGCGCACCTCGACCACACCGCCGGAGAGGTGGTGGGCATAGGCAGCCGCCATCTGGGACCGCCCGGCGTTGTGCACGCACACGAACATGACCGAGGGGCGCTGCTCGACACCGAGTTCGGACGCCAGCGCCCCGACGCGGGCGTCGATGTCGTCGCGGATGATGTTCATCCGGGCCGTGCCCTCGATGCCGCGGAGGCTGGGCTCATCGGTCTCCCAGCGTTCGATGGTGGCCTTCATGCCCTCGACCGGCTCGACCTGGGCGTCCGCACCGAGGATGACGACTCGGTCGGCGGTGCGGAGGAGTTCGGGATCGATGCCCTTGGGGGTGGCGTCGGCCATGCTGGCGCCGACCTCGGCCACGGACGCCGCGGACTCGGCGTTCACGCCGGCCTCGACCGGCTTGGGCCTGGTACCGGCGGAGTGGATGGCAACGGCGTCCCCGACCCGTCGGCGGAGCAGCGCCTCGGCCATCTGGGACTTGCCGGCGTTCGACACGCAGACGAACAGGACGGTGGGACGGCGATCGGTGGTCATGGGTCTCCTCAGCGGGACGAAGGGGACGGTGCGGTCGAGCGGGACGGGAGGCTGGGGTCGCCGGGGAACAGGCGCGGCGCCAGCCACAGGCTGACGTAGACGAGGCCGACGAGGATGGGCACCTCGATCAGCGGGCCGACCACGCCGGCCAGCGCCTGGCCGGAGGTGATGCCGAAGGTGCCGATCGCGACCGCGATGGCGAGCTCGAAGTTGTTGCCGGCCGCGGTGAACGCGACGGTGGCCGAGTGCGCGTAGTCCAGGCCAACCGCGCGCGAGGCCAGCAGCGAGCCGAGCCACATCAGCGCGAAGTACGCCAGCAGGGGCAGCGCGATCCGGGCCACGTCGAGCGGACGGGAGGTGATCTCGTCGCCCTGCAGTGCGAACAGCAGCACGATGGTGAAGAGCAGCCCGTACAGCGCCCACGGCCCGAGCTTCGGCAGGAACCGCTGCTCGTACCAGGTGCGCCCCTTGGCGCGCTCACCGACGTACCGGGTGAGGAACCCGGCGGCCAGCGGGATGCCGAGGAACACCAGCACGCTCACGAAGATCGCCCACACGGAGAACTCCGCCGAGGTGGTCGGCAGGCCCAGCCAGCTCGGCAGGACCTGCAGGTAGAACCAGCCCAGCGCGGAGAAGGCGATGACCTGGAACACCGAGTTGACCGCGACCAGGACCGCGGCGGCCTCGCGGTCGCCGCAGGCGAGGTCGTTCCAGATCAGCACCATCGCGATGCAGCGGGCCAGGCCGACGATGATCAGGCCCGTCCGGTACTCGGGAAGGTCGGGCAGCAACAGCCACGCCAGCGCGAACATGAGCGCAGGGCCGAGCACCCAGTTGAGCACCAGGGAGAGGGCCATCAGCCGCTTGTTGGCCGTGACGCGGTGGGTCTCGTCGTACCGGACCTTGGCCAGCACCGGGTACATCATCACGAGCAGGCCCAAGGCGATGGGCAGCGACACCGACCCGATCTTCACCGCGTCGAGGGCGGGGGCCAGGCCGGGCACCAGGCGTCCGAGCAGCAGCCCGACCGCCATAGCGGCGATGATCCACACCGGGAGGAACCGGTCCAGGACGCTCATCTTCCCGGCCACGGTCGCGTGGGCTGCCGAGTGGGTTTGGGTGGGCGCCACGATCGCACCTCTCATATCGACGACGTTCGATCCTCATCCTTCCCGACCGCATCGACACCTGTCAATATGGCGGCTACACTGGCCGGATGGCACGCGCGGCACTGGACCTCAGCAATCTCGTCATCGAGGCCGAGACGTGTGCCACGGCGGCCCCCGACGTGATGCCCGCCGAGCGCGCCGGCTGCCTCGCCGACACGTTCAAGGCGCTGGCCGACCCGACCCGGGTGCGGCTCCTGGCGCACCTGGCCGCCTCTCCGGACGGCACGGCCTGCGCCTGCCACCTCCCGGACGCCCTGGGCATCAGCCAGCCCACCCTCTCCCACCACTTGAAGAAGCTGGCCGAGGCCGGGCTGGTCACGCGCGAGCAGCGTGGGCGCTGGGCCCACTACACCGTGGTGAGGAACGTCCTCGATGTCGCGCGGGACTTCCTCGGCGAATCCACCGAGGGCCCTCGCTGCTGCTGACCGACGCCGACTTCTCCGGGATCGCATTGGCGCACGTCGATATGGGCTACCCTAGGGCTATATCGATGAGCGTCAATTAGTCACTGGGAGGGGCCATGGCCGTCATCCGCGTCTTCGAACCCGCACTGTGCTGCAACACCGGTGTGTGTGGCACCGACGTCGACGAGAGCCTGGTCCGGTTCACCGCGGACCTGAACGCCGTGAAGGGCGAGGGCGTCGACATCGCCCGGGCCAACCTGGCCACCGATCCTGGCGCCTTCGCGGCGAACCCCATCGCGGTGGCCTTCGTCCAGACCGTCGGCTCCGCCGGTCTGCCCCTGACCGTGGTGGACGACGTCACGGTGCTCACCGGCCGCTACCCCACGCGCGAGGAGCTGCAGCAGTGGGCGGGCGTCACACCGGCGCTGCGCATCGAATTGCCCCTGGCCACCGCCGGTGGTTGTGGCGGCTCCACCGGCTGCTGCTGATTCCCCACCGAGCCAGAAGGAGACCCGGCCATGCGCTTCCTCGACAACCCGCCCCGCCACCTGTTCTTCACCGGCAAGGGGGGCGTGGGCAAGACCAGCATCGCGTGCGCCAGCGCGGTGGTGCTGGCCCGGCGCGGGAAGCGCGTGCTGCTGGTCAGCACCGACCCCGCGAGCAACGTGGGGCAGGTCTTCGGCACAGCGATCGGCAACCGGGTCACCGCCATCACGCAGGTCCCCGGCCTGTCCGCCATCGAGATCGACCCCGCCCAGGCAGCCGCCGACTACCGGGAGCAGATCCTGTCGCCCGTGCGTGCGCTGCTGCCCCCCGTCGAGATCGCGGCCATCACCGAACAGCTGTCCGGCTCCTGCACCACCGAGATCGCCTCGTTCAACGAGTTCACCATGCTGCTCGCCGACCCCACCGAGACCGCGGGCTTCGACCACGTCATCTTCGACACGGCCCCCACGGGGCACACCATCCGGCTGCTGCAACTGCCCGGCAGCTGGACGAGCTTCCTCGACCAGGGCAAGGGCGACGCCTCGTGCCTGGGCCCGATGAGCGGGCTGGAGAAGAACCGTGCCACGTATCGCGCGGCCGTGCAGGCCCTGACCGATCCAGGCACGACCCGGTTGGTGCTGGTCGCCCGCGCCCAGACCAGCACCCTCAGCGAGGTCGCCCGCACCCACGACGAGCTCTCCGCGCTCGGCATCCGCCCGACCCACCTCGTCCTCAACGGCGTCCTGCCCCCCAGCCCCGCGGGAGACTCCCTCCACCAAGCGATCCGCGACCGCGAGCAACAGGTTCTCGCGAACCTGCCCGCCACCCTGACCGGGATGGCCACGGATGAGATCGCCCTCAAACCGACCAACATGGTCGGCCTGCCCGCCCTCGAGCACCTGTTCTCGGACGACCTCCCCCCCGGCGAGGCGCCGGAGGCAGCGTTGGTCGGTGGGGGCGCTCCGGCAGGGCTGTCCTCGCTGATCGACGACCTCGAGGCCCAAGGCCACGGGCTGGTGATGACGATGGGAAAGGGCGGCGTCGGCAAGACCACCATCGCGGCCGCCATCGCGGTGGCACTCGCCGAACGGGGCCACCGCGTCCACCTCACGACCACCGACCCCGCCGCCCACCTGAGCGCCACCCTCGAGGCCGGCGTGGCCAACCTCACCGTCGACGCCATCGACCCTGAACAGGCCACGCAGGCCTACCGGGACCGCGTGATGGCCACCAAGGGCAAGAACCTGGACGACGCCGGCCGAGCCGCGCTGCTGGAGGACCTGATGAGCCCCTGCACCGAGGAGGTCGCCGTCTTCCAGCAGTTCAGCCGGGCCGTGAACCAGGCACGGACGCAGTTCGTCGTCATGGACACCGCACCCACCGGCCACACTCTGCTCCTCATGGACGCCACCGGCTCCTACCACCGCGACATCATGCGCCACCTCGACGAGAGCCAACGGGCGCGGAACACCACGCCGTTGATGCGCCTCCAGGATCCCGGGCACACCAGGATCATCATCGTCACCCTGCCCGAGACCACCCCCATCCTGGAGGCCGAAGAACTCGTCGAGGACCTCGAGCGCGCCCACATCCACCCCTGGGCGTGGGTCGTCAACAACTCGCTCAGCGCCGCCGCTCCCACCTCGCCGTTGCTCGTCCGTCGAGCCAACAACGAGGCCGAACACCTCAAGCGAGTGCGCGCCATCGCCCCCAGGGTCGCGGTCGTGCCCCTCCAGACGCGGGAGCCCATCGGCGTCCCGGCCCTCGAGGACCTGACCCGGCCGCAGGAGGTCCTGGCCGCCCGGTAGCGTTCAGCCGCCCCTCTGGCGTCCCCGTCGTCCCACACATCAGGGGTCTGACTGGCCCTCTCGGATCTGGTGGATCTACCCTCGGCCGATGGACGACTACGCCGCCGCCGCGGAACTGTTTCAAGGTTTCCCCGAGGGTGCTGCGATCCTTCACGCAGTTCAAGAGGCAGTGAGCACACTCAGCGAAACGACAATGAAAGTCACCAAGAGCCAGGTCGCCTTCCGGCGCCGCGGCTTTGCCTACGTGTGGCGCCCCGGGCAGTACATCAACAGCGATGTCCCAGCGGTGCTCTCCATCGAGTTGCCCCGTGAGCTCAGGTCCGATCGCATCAAGGAACTCGGCGGGTTGGCGGGCGAACCGGCCACCGGGCATGGTGCCGGTCGGCAGCAGCGGCAAGGTGTCCTCGGTGGCCCGCTCGAGCATGGAGGCGATCTTGGTGACCGACACCACGTCGAGGTCCAGCGCGCGGGAGCACGCCGTGTCGACGGGCGCGTTGCCGTAGCGGCGGACCAGCCCGAGGAGCCGGTACACCGCGCGCATCCGCACTCTTGAGCGTGGCGACAAGGGGTTTCAAGGGTTCGCGGGGTAGCTTGAGACAAGGGTCTGTTCTAGTCCGATGGTTGCCCGTTCGAGTCGGGCCGGGGGCGCTGTCATACGTGGTCAGCGCCTTGATTGGCGCCAATCAGTGTCATCGTGACGGCACCTCAGCCAGACGTGGACGGGTGGCTGCCGGCGGCCTGTGTGATGGCTGCGAGGGCTTCGGCCAAGGCTGTTGACGTGGCCTCGTCGCGGACGGCGGCCCTGAACCAGTCGGGGCCGAGTCCGGGGAACGTCTCCCCGCGACGGACAGCGAACCCGTGCCTGGCGAGCCGTGGTCGGATGGATTCCCGCCCCAGTCTGGTGCTGGGGACGAGGACGAACGGCGTCCGGGGGGTGCCGGCGACAGGGAACCCCACGTTGGCCAGTGCTGAGCACAGCAAAGCGCGGTCGTTGTCGGTCTGACGGGCCGCAGCCCCGGCCTCAGCGAGGGCTTCGGGCGTGTTGCAGACCACGAGGGCGTCGAGGGCTGGGGTGGAAGTGGCCCAAGGGCGCTGGCGGTGCGCCAGCACTTCGACGAGGCGGGGGTCTCCCACCACGTATCCGGCCCTGATTCCGGGGATTCCCCACATCTTGGTGAGGGACCGAACGACCAGCATCCCGGTCAGGTCGTCGCCGTTGAGAACCGACTCTTGCTCTCCGGGGACGAAGTCCATGAAGGCCTCGTCGACGACCACGATCCGGTCCGGTCGGCGGAGGGACCGGATGGCCGCGGCGGGGTGGAGGGTGCCTGTGGGGTTGGTGGGGTTGCCGATCACGACGAGGTCGCCGTGGGGGACCTTGTCGGGGTCGAGCAGGAACTCGGGTGCGGACAGCACGTGCCTGGTCACAGGGAGGCCGGCGTCGGTCAGCGCAGACTCGGGTTCGGTGAACTGGGGGTGGACCACGACGGGTTGCGTCGGTCGGAGGGATTCGGCGACCAGGGTGAACGCCGCCGCCGCGCCGGCGACCGGTAGGACGTAATGGGGTGGGACGCGGTGGCGGTTCGCGAGTGCCGCCATGGCTTCTCGGGGGTCGGGGTAGCTGGCCCAGCGGGCGGGGTCGTGGGTCAGTGCGTGCAGCAGCCAGGCGGGGGCCGGGCTCCGGACGTTGACGGCCAGGTCGATGAGGCCGGGGGCGGTGTCGGAGTCCCCGTGGTGGCGGAGGTTCATGGGTGCGCCCGGTGGAAGTGCGTGGCGGCCTCGGCGAAGCGCCGGGCCTGCTCGGGGTGCCCGGCCCAGTGGACGTGGTGGTAGCTGGCCTGGACGCCCCTGCTGAGGTGGGGGTGGCTGTCGGTCGGTTCGACCGTGGTGCGGTGGAACTCGTGGAAGCGATACGTCTCGCCGGTCCGCACGGTCAGTCCGTCGTGGGGGACAGTGGACTGCTGGTACCCCAGCGTGAGCCGCTCCGACATGCGAGCGGCGAGCGGCAGGACGCCGGCCATCGGGGCGCCGTCGAGGCTCCGACACAGGTAGAGCAGCCCGGCGCACTCGGCGTAGGTGGGAAGCCCCGCCTCCACGGCCGCTCTCACGTGGGTGAGGAGCGTGGTGTTGGCGGCGAGTTCGCTGGCGAACACTTCGGGGAAGCCGCCACCCAGGTACAGCCCGGCAGTTCGGTCGGGCAGGTTGGGGTCGGTGAGGGGGTCGAACTCGACCACGTCGCACCCGGCTGCCTCCAGCAGCTCGGTGGTCTCGGCGTAGCGGAACGTGAACGCCCGTCCAGCCGCGATGGCGATCCGTGGACGCTGCTGCGACCTGGTGGGGGCGTCCATGGCCAGTGCCCTGACCGGCGACCAGGGCTCGGTGTCGAGGGGGGCCGCAGTGCGGGCCAGGTCCAGCAACGCATCGAGGTCGACGTGGTCGGCCACGAGCGCGGCCGCCGAATCGACCACCGCCTGTGCGGCGGCCCGCTCGGCGGCGGGTACCAATCCCAGGTGCCTCGAGGGCACGACGAGAGCGGTGCTGCGCGGTATCGAGCCCAGGAGCGGCAGGCTCACCTGCCCCAACGCGTCGGCGACCTCGGCCAGCGCGCGCGGCGAGCCCACCCGGTTCAGGATCACGCCGGCGACGCGCGGCGCGTCGGGGTGCACGGCGAGTCCGTGTGCGACGGCGGCGGCGGTGCGGGAGGAGTGGGCGGCGTCCACGACGAGCACGACCGGCGTGTCGGTGAGCTGGGCGACGTGGGCGGTGGAGCCGAAGCCCCGGCGTCCGTCGACCTCGCCGAGCTTGCCGTCGTAGAGCCCCATCACGCCCTCGATGACGGCCACGTGGGCTCCGGCTGAGCCGTGCAGCAGGAGGGGGGAGATCAGGTCGGCCCCGCAGAGCCAGGGGTCGAGGTTGCGGCCGGGGCGTCCGGTGGCCAGCGCGTGGTAGCCGGGGTCGATGTAGTCGGGGCCGACCTTGAACGGCGCGACGTCGAGCCCGCGGGCCCGCAGTGCGGCCATCAGCCCGAACGCCACGGTGGTCTTGCCGGCCCCCGAGGTGGGCGCGGCCAGGGCGAACCGAGGCAGTGCGGTCACCATGCGATGCCCGCCTGCCCCCGCGCGCCGCGGCCGGCGTGGACGATCAGCGGGGGCTTGGTGCGCCGTGCGCGCGTGGTTTCGCCGTGGGACGGTGCCATCTCAACTCCTCAACGCCAGCAGGGCGTCGAGGTCGAGGTGGGCCTCGACGGCATCCGCCAGCGTGTCGATCATGGTCTCACGGGCTGCCGCGTACCCCGGCCCGGGGGTCGGTCGCCAGTCGCTGCCGGCCAGTTCGGTGACGTGGGTCAGGAAGGCCACACGGAATGCGTCGTCCTCGAATGCCCCGTGCAGCATGGTGCCGAACGTCGCGTCGTCGCGGACGCCGTCCAGGAATGCTTCCCCGCTCCGCGCCGTCACCTGGCCGTGGTGGATCTCGTAGCCGGACACCTCGAGGTTCCGCCACCTGTAGGAGGACCGCCGCGTGGTGCGCTCACCGAAGACGAACTCGACCGGCAGCACGCCCAGCCCGGCGACGTGGCCTGCACCGGACTCGATGTCGTCGGTGATCGTCCTGGCGAGCATCTCGAAGCCGCCGCAGATGCCGAGCGTGGGGCGTCCGGACGCATGCCGCTTCTTCACCACTTGGTCGAGGCCACGGTCGCGCAGCCAGGCGAGGTCGTTCAGCGTCGCGCGCGTGCCCGGCACGACCAGCAGGTCGGATGCTGCCGCCACGGCCGGGTCGGTGGTCACGTCGACGCGCACCCCCGGCGTCGCGGCCAGCGCCTCGACGTCGGTGGAGTTGGAGATCCGGGGCAGGCGGAGCACCGCTACCCGCAGCTCGTGGCCCTCGCGGTGCCGGGCCCCTGCGGACCAGCGGGCGATGTCGAGGGCGTCCTCGCCGTCGAGCCAGACGCCGTCGAGCCAGGGCAGCACACCGAAGCACGGCAGGCCGGTGCGGCGGGTGATCTCGGCCAGGCCGGGGTCCAGCACCGCCTGGTCGCCACGGAACTTGTTGATCACGTATCCGGACAACAGGCGCTGGTCGGCGGGCTCGAGCAGCGCCCAGGTGCCGTACAGGCTGGCGAGGACGCCGCCGCGGTCGATGTCGCCAACGATGACCACCGGGAGGTCGAAACGCCTGGCCAACCCCATGTTGACGTAGTCGCGCTCGCGCAGGTTGATCTCGGCTGGCGACCCGGCCCCCTCGACCACGACGAGGTCGTGTTTGCCGGCGAGCTCGGCGTAGGCGGCGTAGGCGGACTCGGCCAGGTGGGCCCGGCCGGTGGCGTACTCACCGGCCTCGAGGACGCCGGCGTCCCGGCCCCGTAGCACGACGTGGGCGCGCCGGTCGCTGCCGGGCTTGAGCAGCACCGGGTTGAGCAGGGTGGACGGCTCGACGCCCGCTGCCTGCGCCTGCAGGTACTGGGCGCGGCCGATCTCGCCGCCGTCGGCGCAGACCGCGGAGTTGTTCGACATGTTCTGCGCCTTGAACGGCGTGACCGTCAGGCCGCGGCGGGCGAAGGCACGGCACAGGCCGGTGACGACGAGCGACTTGCCGGCGTCCGAGCTGGTGCCGGCGATGAGCAGGCCGGTCATCGGGTCCTCCTGGTGACGAGGGCGGCGGTGGTGGCCGCCAGGGCCGTGGCCGCAGCCGTGACGGCGGTGACCAGGCGGGCCGCCTGACGGACGTCCCCGGCGCTCGGGTGGGGCCAGTCGGGGTTGCCCAACGTACCGCGGACCTCGACGCGGTCACCATAGGTGTTGGCGCCGCCGAGCCGGACGCCCAACGCCCCGGCCCACGCCGCCTCGCACCAGCCACCGTTGGGGCTGGGGTGGTCGGCTGCGTCGCGCAGCATGGTGGTGGCGGCCCGGCGGGGGATGCCGCCGGCCAGCGGGGCGACGGCGCAGGCGAGCGCGCCGGTGAGCCGGGCAGACGCCCAGCCGAGCAGGTCGTCCAGGTGAGCCGAGGCGGTGCCGAAGTGGGCGTAGCGGTCGTGGCGGTGGCCGACCATGGCATCCAGGGTGTTGACGGCCCGATGGGCGGCCATGCCTGGCATGCCCGCCACCGCCGCCCAGCACAGGGTGGCGACGACGGCGTCGTTGGTGTTCTCGGCCAGGGACTCGACGGTGGCCCGGCCCAGGTCATCGGTGGACAGGCCGTCGGGGGAGCGCCCGCACAGGTTCGGGAGTTGGGAGCGGGCAGCGGCCAGGTCGCCGGTGGCGAGCCGGTCTGCCATGGCGTGACCCTCGCGGGCGAGCGACCGGGCCCCGAGGCACGCCCAGGTGACAACGGCGGTGGCCAGGGTGTGCGCGACCGGGTGGCGGCGGGTCAGCCGTTCGGCGGCGACACCGCACGCCAGGACGGGTGCGACCGCGACCGCTGTGAAGGCGGCGCCGCGTGAGCGTGAGTCGGCGTACAGTTCCCGCTCAACCATCGCTGCCCACGACCCGAAGGCGGCGACCGGATGGCCGCGCCGTGGGTCGCCGAGGACCGCGTCAGCGGCGACGCCGAGCACCAGGCCGAGGGCGCGGCTCATCGGGCACCGCGCGGGCGGTTAGGGTCGGGGACCATGAGGGTTCTCGTGCTCGCCGGCACCGGCGACGGGCAGGCGGTGGCGCAGGCACTGCGGGCGTCCGGGCTGGAGGTGGTGGAGTCGGTGGCGGGCCGCACGGCGGCGGCTCGTGGCCGGGCTGTGCACGAGGGCGTGCGCGTCGGTGGGTTCGGCGGCGCCGACGGGCTGGCCGCCTGGCTGCGCGAGCAGGACGTCGGCGCGGTCGTTGACGCCACCCACCCGTTCGCGCAGCGGATGACGGCCAACGCCGTTGAGGCCTGCACCCGCGCCGGTGTTCCGGTGGCGCGGTGGGTGCGGCCGTCGTGGCTGGAGCGCCCCGACGCCGCGTCGTGGCTGTGCGTGCCCGACCATGCGGCGGCCGTCCGTGGGGCGGCCGGGAAGGGTCGGGTCCTGCTCACGGTCGGACGCCAGGAGCTGGCGGCGTACCGGGACCTGCACGACGTGGTCGCCCGGGTCACAGAGCCGACCGCCGGCTGGGTCACCCCCAACGGTTGGGAACTGGTGGTCGCCCGGGGGCCGTTCGACGCGGCTGCCGAGCACGCCCTCATGGCCGACCGAGGCGTGCGCGTGCTCGTGACCAAGGATTCCGGCGGAGCCGGCACCGCCGCCAAGCTCGATGCGGCGGCGACGCTGGGGGTGCAGGTCGTGATGATCACGCGCCCGGCCGACCCTGACGGCATCCCGAGGCTCACCGACACCGACGCCGCCATCCGGTGGGCCAGCGCGGCGCTCACCGCAGGTCCAGCCCGGCCACGTCCCCGATGACGGTGACGGACGGGGGCCGCACGCTGTTGCTGACCGCCAGGTCGGCGATCGTGGCCAGCGTGCCGCGCACGACCTGCATGGCGGGGCTGGCTGCCTTGGTCACGACCGCGGCGGGCGTGTCTGCGGGGAGGCCACCCTCGGCCAGCGCCGCCGCGATGGCCGGCAGATGGCGCACCCCCATCAGGAGCACCAGCGTGGTCCCGCTCTGCGCGAGGGCTGCCCAGTCGATGTGGCAGTGCGGGTCGTCGGGAGCGACGTGCCCCGACACCACCGTGAACCCCTGCGACACGCCCCGGTGCGTGACCGGGATGCCCGCCAGCTCGGGGGCCGCGACCGCCGACGTGACGCCGGGGACGACGGCGACAGCGACGCCGGCGTCCGCGCACGCGATGAACTCCTCACCGCCGCGCCCGAACACGAACGGGTCGCCACCCTTGAGCCGTACGACGTGCCGCCCCGCCCGGGCGTGCTCGATGAGCAGGGCGTTGATCTCCTCCTGCGGGGTCGCTGGGCCGTGCGGGGTCTTGCCGACGTTGACGACCTCGGTGCCGTTGACCAGCGTGCTCACATCCGGAGCGAGGTGGTCGGTGAGGATGATGTCGGCCGACTGCAGCGCGCGCAGGCCGGCGAGGGTGAGCAGGTCGGGGTCGCCGGGGCCGCCTCCCACCAGGGTGACGCGGCCGGGTGCAGGGTCTGGGGAGGTCATGGGGCTCCTTGTAGGGTCTGGGTCGTGGATGACTGGGGAACGCTGCCGGGGTTGCCGGACGAGGCCTTCGAGCACGACGGGCTGATCACCAAACTGCACCAGCGGGCCTGCGCGTTCGCGCTGTTGCGTCCCCTGCCGGGGCAGCTGTTGTGGGACATCGGCGCCGGTTCTGGCGCGATGGCCATCGAGTGGTGCCGCGCCGCGCCGGGTGCGCGGGCGATCGGGGTGGAGCGCAAGCCGGAGCGGGCCGCGCGGGCGCGCCGCAACGTCGCGAAGCTCGCGCCCGGGGCCGTCGAGGTGGTGGAGGGTGCCGCCGTCGATGTGGTCGCTGACCTCGAGCCCCCCGATGCCGTGTTCATTGGCGGAGGTGCGACGTCCGGGGTGCTCGACGCCTGCTGGGAGGCGCTGAAGCCCGGCGGGCGGATCGTCGTGCACGGCGTCACGCTGGAGACCGAGGCGATCCTGGCGGACGCGTTCCGGGTCCATGGCGGGCAACTCGCGCGGCTGTCCGTCGAGTTTGCCGAGCCCATCGGCCGGTTCTGGGGCTGGAAACCGTTGCGGCCGGTCACGCAGTGGTCCTGTTCTCGGTGAGGCGGGCCTCGATGAGGGCTGCCATCTCGTCCAACGTCCGCGGGCGCCCGCGCAGCCCCAGGCGGGGGGCGAGACGGAGCGTCCAGGGCGGGGTGAGCCGGGCAGAGGCCAGCAGGGCCTGATCATCCAGCATCTCTGCGACGGGGCCCTGGCGGACCATGCCGTCGACGACGATGGCAGCCGCGTCCGCCCACGCCAGGGCCCAGTCGACATCATGAGTGGCGACCAGCAGGCTGGTGCCGTCGCTGTGCAGCCGGTCGAGGATCGCGGTCATCTCGGCGACCCCTTCGGGGTCGAGTCCGGCGGTGGGTTCGTCGAGCAGCAGCACCGATGGGGCCATGGCAACCGCGCCGGCGAGCGCCACCTTCTTCTGCTCGCCGTAGCTGAGTTGGTGCGTGGCGCGTTCGGCCAGGTGCTCGATGCCGAGCATCGCCAGCGTGTCCTCAACGCGGGCGCGCACCTCGGCGACCGGTAGCCCGAGGTTCATCGGCCCGAAGCTCACGTCCTGGGTCACGTCGGCGGAGAAGAGCTGGTCCGCGGCGTCCTGGAGCACGAGCTGGACGGCCGACCGGTGCTCGCGCAGGCCCCGGCGGCCGTGCTCGAGCCGAACGCCGTCGCGCGCGATGTCGCCCCGCTCAGGACGGTGCGCGCCCGACAAGCAGCGCAGCAGGGTGGTCTTGCCGCAGCCGTTCGCTCCCAGCAGGGCCACCCTGCCGCCGGCGGGCAACGTGATGGAGGCGCCGCTCAGCACCGGCTCGCGGCCGGGGAAGCGGGCGACCAGGTCACGGGCGGTGAGCATCATGTGAGGATCACCACCAGGTTCGCCGCCCAGACGGCGCCGACGACCGCGACGGCCGTGGCCAGGAACGCGGGCGAGGCGCTGCGGGCGCGGGGGAGCGTGGGCAGGTCGTCGGTGTAGCCGCGTCCCTCGAGACCGGCCTGGAGGCGGGCCGCGTGGGCCCACGACCGGATCAGGAGTGAGCCGGTGGCGCTCGCGGCGGTGGCGACCGAGATGCGCCCCAACCTGGCCGTTTGGGCCGCGTGGATCGCCAGCGCCGAACTCAGGAGCACGAACAGGAGCCGATAAGTGAGCGAGGCGATGTCGACCAGGGGAGATGGCATCCCCAGGCCGCGGAGCCAGGTCAGGAGGTCGACCATCGGGGTGGTGGTGGCCAGCAGCATGACGGACAGGGTGCCCGAAACCCCGCGGGAGAAGGCGGTGACGCCCTTGCTGACCGTGGCCGGATCGGCCCACAGCGGCCCCCACGTGAACAAGGCGTTCGGGGTGGGCGTCCCGCCCAGGACGACCGCAACAGTGACGCCGCCGATCACCAGGAAGGTGAGCGCCGGCGCCATCGCGATCGCCAACGTGCGCGGCGGGATCCGTGCGGGACCGCACGTCAGCGCCACACAGGCGATCGCGACGAGGACGCAGCCGGGCCACGGTGGTGACACCAACGCGGTGACGAGGAGGCCGACGCTGAGCACGACCTTCTCGCCGACGCGCACCGCGCGCCAAGGACCCTGCCACGCCGCGTCGTCGAGGGCGGTGAGGTGGGCCATCAGGTGCGGTGGTGCTCGCTCGTGACCGTCTCGCGTCCGACCTTTCGGCCACGGAGGTTGCCCAGCACGTAGCCCAGGACGCCGGCCCCGAGGGCCGCCTGCAGGCCGAACAGGCCCGACTCGATCTCGCCGGACCCGGGCTCGAAGATGGGATCGAACCAGGGCTTCGTCCCGTCCTGTTCGAGCATGGTGGTGACCACTGCGTCCGTGCCGCCGAAGGCTTCCTCATCAGGTGAGGTGGGCCGGGGGGCCAGCGCGAACGGCATGGCGAAGAGGATCACGAGCAGGGCCACCAACACGGGGGTGATCCATCGATTCTGGTCACGCATGGGCGGCGTCCTTCACGGGAGCGGCGATGATGCCGCGGCGGGCGAGTTCGGGAGGGACGACCTTGGCCAGGAAGCGGAAGAGCAGGACGCCGACGATTCCTTCCATGATGGCGAGCGGGACTTGGGTGAGGGCGAACACCGTGGCGAACTTGCCGAAGGCCCCGAGCAGGTCGGGGTCGGGGTAGGCCAGCGCCAGCTGCAACGACGTCACCACGTAGGTGACCAGGTTGGCCGTGGCCATCGCGAAGAAGACGCTGACCTCCATGGGCGCCCGGGCACCGCGCAGGGCGACCCAGACCGCGTAGCCGGCCCACGGGCCGGCGATGGCCATGGAGAACACGTTCGCGCCCAGGGTGGTGAGGCCGCCGTGGGCCAGGAGCAGGGCCTGGAACACGAGGACGACCGTGCCCATGAAGGCCATCACGGGTGGCTTGAACAAGATGGCACCTGCACCTGTGCCGGTGGGGTGGGAGGAACTGCCGGTGACGCTGGGCAGCTTGATGGCGCTCATCATGAACGTGAACGCCCCCGCGGCAGCGAGCAACAGCTTGCTCTCGGGGTTCTCCTTGGCCTGTGTGATGACGGCTCGTGCCCCGTGCACCACGAACGGCGCCGAGGCCAAGCCCCAGACGACGCAGTGGGTGAGGGGTAGGAACCCTTCAGCAATGTGCATCAGCACTCGTCCCTTCTCGAGATGGCGCGTCTCGATCCTGGTCCGACGAATCGAGTTCCTGACTTCCCGCTGATGCGGTGCACAGTGGCGCGACCGTGCCGGCTCCTCCCGGCTTCCTCGTCCCTCGTCGGGCAATATGAGATGGTGCCTTCACCTTCCCACAGCGGCGAAAGGAACGCCATGAGCGACGCCCCTTCCTACGACTACCTCACCGACGGGGCGGCCATCTACGCCGAGTCGTTCCGGATCATCCGGGAGGAGTCCGACCTGGGGCGCTTCCCCGACGACCTCGCGAAGGTGGTGGTCCGCATGATCCACGCCGCCGCCCAGACCGACCTGGTCGACGACATCGCGTGGACGCGCGGCGTCGTGGCATCCTGCCGCGCAGCCCTGATCGCCGGGGCGCCGATCCTGTGCGACTCGTCGATGGTGGCCACCGGCATCATCCGATCCCGGCTGCCTGCGAACAACGAGGTGGTCTGCCACCTGCGCGACCCACGACTGGCGGCGTTGGCGTCCGAGTTGGGCACGACGAAGACCGCTGCGGCCATCGAGTTGTGGAAGCCGCAACTGGAGGGCGCGGTCGTGGCGATCGGGAACGCGCCGACGTCGCTGTTCAGGCTGCTGGAGGTGGTGCGCGACACCGGCGTGACGCCCGCGGGCGTGATCGGCATCCCGGTCGGGTTCGTGGGTGCGGCCGAGTCGAAGGCAGCGCTGGCCGAGAACCCGTTCGGGCTCGAGTTCCTGACCGTGCTCGGACGCCGTGGCGGCTCGGCCATCGCGGTGGCCGCGGTGAACGCCATCGCGTCGACCGCCGAGACCACCAACGAGGCCCGCACCGATGCGTGAGCTGGTGCTGATCGGGGTCGGAGCCGGGGATCCGGAGTGGGTGACCCTCGCGGCAGTCCGCGCGATCCAGGAGATCGACGTCCTGTTCGTCGTCGTCAAGGAGCGCGAGTACGACGACCTCGTCGAGGCGCGGCGTTCGATCATCGAGCGGCACCGGACCCGTCCGCTGACGATGGTCGAACTGCTCGACCCGCCCCGGCCGTGGCAGTCGGTGCCGGACTATCCGGCGGCGGTGGCTGCCTGGCGGGCGCATCGACTGGAGTCGTGGGGCCAGGCGGTCTCTGGGCACCTGGGCGAGGGGCAGAGTGGTGGCTTCCTGGTCTGGGGCGACCCGAGCCTGTACGAGAGCACGCTGGCGATCGTGGAACAACTGGTGGCGTCGGCGTCCGAGGAGATCACCTACCGGGTGATCCCCGGCGTGAGCAGCGTGTTGGCGCTGGCCGCGGCGCATCGGATTCCGCTGAACCGGCAGGGCAGGGCCGTGCAGATCTCGCCCGCCCGAATGCTGGCGGGCGGTATGCCCGAGGGCGTGGACGACGTGGTGGTGATGCTCGACGGCAAGCAGGCGTTCGCGTCCATTGACCCGGCCGGGCTCGACATCTACTGGGGTGCGTACCTGGGTACGCCCGAGCAACTGTTGGTCAGCGGCCCGTTGGGGGACGTGGCCGAGGAGATCATCCGGGTGCGTGCGGACGCCGCCGCGCGCCTCGGGTGGGTGTTCGACACCTACCTGCTCCGGCGTCGGGACCGGGAGCCGGCGCGCGGCGGTTGATCGCTCAGAACTCCCAGTCCTCGTCCTCGGTGTTGACGGCCTTGCCCATCACATAGGACGACCCCGACCCGGAGAAGAAGTCGTGGTTCTCGTCCGCGTTGGGGGACAGTGCGGCCAGGATGGCCGGCGAAACCGCCACGGCTTCCTTGGGGAACAGCCCTTCGTAGCCCAGGTTCATCAGGGCCTTGTTGGCGTTGTAGCGCAGGAACATCTTGACGTCCTCGGTCAGGCCGATCGGGTCGTAGAGGTCCTCGGTGTAGGACTCCTCGTTGTCGTAGAGCTCGAACAACAGGTCGAAGGTGTAGTCCTTCAACTCGTCGCGGCGGGCCTGGTCGGCCTCCTTGAGTGCCTGCTGGTACTTGTAGCCGATGTAGTAGCCATGGACGGCCTCGTCGCGGATGATGAGGCGGATCAGGTCGGCGGTGTTGGTCAGCTTCGCCCGGCTGGACCAGTACATGGGGGCGTAGAAGCCGGAGTAGAACAGGAACGACTCCAGCATGGTGGAAGCGACCTTGCGCTTCTCGGGGTCCTCGCCGTAGTAGTAGTCGAGGATGATCTGCGCCTTGCGCTGCAGGCGATGTTGGTGTAGACGGCCTCCTCGTGGGGCGTCCGGGCGTCGGGGATGAGCGACACCGCACCCACGGTCCCCTGGATCGTGTCCAGCATGGTGAGGCCCGTGAAGACGCGCGTGGTCATGAGTTGTTCGTACGGTTTGAGGGTGCGCCAGCTCGGGATGTCGTTGGACAGGGGCACCTTCTCGGGCAGCCAGAAGTTGCTGGTCAGCCGGTCCCAGACGTCCTGGTCGATGTCGTCGGTGATGCGGTTCCAGTTGATGGCCTGGACGCCGGTGGGGCAGTCTCACAAGGACGCGACGGCCGCGACGGCGGCGTCCCGGGCCCGCTTCGAGCGATGGGGCACGCGGTCGCCGATGACGCCCACGGTGAGGCCCTCGAACGTGCCGGTGGCCGGCGTCCGGGCGGTGCCGGCGTCGGACCGGTCGGCGCGCACGCAGAAGATGCCACGCGCCTCGCAGGCGTCGGCGACCATCGCGTTGGCGTCCGGATCGTCGGTGGCGGCGATGGCGTACCGGGCGCCTTCCACGTCGGACTCGGTGACCGGACGCAGCTCAAGCGTCAGGGCACCACCGGACGCCCAGGCCTCGAGGTCGGGGCAGGCCGCGAGGGCGACGACGTGCAGATCGGCGCCCGCGGCCAGCAGTGCGGGAACGCGGCGTGCAGCGACCGTGCCCGCACCGGCCATGAGCACCCGGCGGCCGCGCAGGTCGAGCCCGGCCAGGTACATCGGCGAACCTTCCCCGGACGATGTGTGCAGTCCCCGCCGCCCGGCCGATGCCTTGGCGGCGCCCGTCCGATAGCGGTCGACGACGACCTCGGCCAGAGCGTCGCAGTCGCCGATGACGTCGGCCAGCCGGACCTCGATCCCGTGGTTGGTCGCCCAGTCTGCCGCCTGTTGGGCCGCCGAGTTCTGCAGCCGGCCGGGGAACATGTAGTTCGGCGCGATCACGATGCGCTGGAACCCCACCGCCTTGAGCTGGTTCAGCGCGTCGATCAGCGACGGACGCACCACCTGGATGTAGGCGGGCACCGTGAACCCGTAACCGCCCTCCTCCCCGACAACCCGGCTCAGGCGCGCGTGATCGGCGTTGGCCCGGGTCACCGAACACCCGCGGCCGAGGAAGACGACACCGACCTGCTCGGGCGTCCAGTCGCCGAGCTGCGCCGCGACGCGCTCGATGACGGCCGCGCGCAGGCGGGAGTCCGGGCCCAGGTGCGGGGTCGTGATGACCGTCGCGGAACCCACGCGGGCGCGGCCCTCGGCGACCGCCTCAGGGATGTCCTCCAACACGTGGCCGCCCTGGCCCAGCATCAGCGGCACGACGACGGCGCGTCGGTCGGGCTGCGTCTCGAGCGCGGACGCCAGCGCATCGGCGATGGTGGGGGTGTCGAGCTCGACGTAGGCGTCCCGGACGTCGACGTCGGACAGCATGGCGGCCACCCGCTGTGTGAGGGCGCGGCCGACGGCCTGGCCCTCGGCGGAGCGGGTGCCGTGGATCGCGATGACGAGCGCAGGGTTGTTCACAGGGGCTCCTTGTCGGGGTTCATCCAGTGGTAGTCCCGCGGGGTCACCATCGCGGACGCCCCTTGTCCCGTCGGCACGAGCTTGGTCGTGGACGACCCCACGATCACGATCGAGTGCATGTCGACCCAGTCCGGGTCGAAGTCGGCCAGCGCGGCGACGCGGTGGTTCTGGTTCGGGCGGGAGGCATCCTGCACGACGGCGACCGGTGTCGTGGGTGGACGCCGTGCGCCCAGGATCTCCAGGGCACGAGGCAGGTGCGCCAGCCGCTTCTTACTGCGCGGGTTGTAGAGCGCGACCACGAAATCGCCGTCGGCTGCGGCATGCAGGCGACGCTCGATGGTGTACCAATCGGTGTGCAGGTCGCTGAGCGAGATCGTGACGTGGTCGTGCCCCAGCGGCGCACCGAGGATCGCCGACGCCGCCAACTCAGCGGTCACGCCCGGCACCACCTGGACGTCCACGCCCTCGGTGCCCTTCTCGAGCAGCGGTGAGGCCATCGCGTAGATCGCCGGGTCGCCGCCGCAGACCAGCGACACCGAGCGGCCCTCCCGGGCCTTGGCGATGGCGAACTCGATGCGGTGCTCCTCGGTGCCCATGCCGATGGCCATGATCTCGGTTCCGGGGCGCAACAGATGCCGGATCTGCGCCACATAGGGCCGGTACCCGACCACCACGGCGGATGCGCGCAGGACGTCGCGGGCGCGGGGCGTCAACAGGTCGTCGGCACCCGGGCCGAGCCCCACGACGGCCAGCGTGCCGATGGGGGCGATTCGGCCGATCGCGATGGTCGCCTCGCCATTCTTGTGCTTCTCGACGATGAGGTCCGCCCCGTGCGCGACCACGGACGCCTCCGCCACGCTCGGCGTGCCCACCGCCGCCTGCGGGGCGTCGCTCGGGTTGGGGACGGTGACGTCCGCGAGGACGTCAGCGGGGTAGGTGATGAACGGCACCCCGAGTCGGGCGGCCAGCTGGATCAGGCCCGGCTCGTCGGCCTTGGCGTCCACGCTGGTCAGCGCCGTGATCGACGCCCGCGCCCACCCGCTCTCGGCGAGGGTTTGGCTGAGCAGGGCGTCGAGCGTGGTGGCAGGAGTGCCGCGGTTGCAGCCCATGCCGACGACCAGGCTCTTGGGGTGGAGGGTGACGGTCGGCAGGTCGTGGGCGGCGGAGTCGGGCGGCGGAGCCTCAGCGTCCGAGACCACGATGCGGGCGGCCGGGTCGCCGAGATCGGGGAGCTCGGTCTCGTGGGTACCTCGGCGCTCAACGCGCGCGACCCCCGGCTCGCGGACGTTCGTCGGCAGCGGCGGGAGCGGCCACGGCTGTGCGCGGACCAGCTGCACGGGCGCCCCGTCGAGCAGGGCGCGGGTGACGCCGGCGAGATCGCCGGAGGTGGCCCAGCCGAGTGTGTCCAGTCCCGGGATACCCGTGGCGTCGGTGGCCGTGGTGACCGCCGGGGTCGCGCCGAGGATGTCCGCTACCCGGCGGGCCAGTTCATTGGCGCCGCCGACGTGTCCACCGACCAGGGGCACGACGAACGCAGCGGCCTCGTCGACCACCACCACGCCCGGGTCGGTCTTCTTGTCGGCGAGAAGGGGCGCGATCAGCCGGGTGGTGGCGCCGAGGGCGAGGTGGCTGATGATCAGGTCGCACTCGGCCCACGCGGCGGCGAGGTGCTCGGACGCCTTGCCGTCGTAGCGCCGAGTCGCCCCCAGGGCTGCATCGATGGCGTCGGCGTGGGCCCGTGCGGCGGGAGAGTTGGTGAGTTGGCCGAGCACGCGGGCGGCACGGTCAGCGGGGCGCACCGGGGCCGGTGCCGACGCCGGACGGGTGGCCGCGGGGGCCGCGCCGGCGAGGCCGGACTGGGTGCCGAGGGCCGCGGGGTCATCAGGATGGTGGGCCAGCACCAGCACCACGTGTGGCTGGGCCGGCTCGGTGACGCGCAGCGCTTCGGCTTCGTTCAGCACGCGGACCCGCTCGTCGGCCTCGCCCAGCCGCTCGGCCAACACGTACCAGCGCCCCAGCCCGGTGGTCGCAGAGACGATCTGTGGCAGTCCCGTCCGGTGGTCGGTCAGGACGCCGACCTTCGGGTGCTCCCCGCACGCCAACAGCGCCGGGGTCGGGTCATTGCCGTGGGCGGACACGAACAGGGCGTCGTCCCAGGGCAGGGCCACTGCGGCGAACGCGGCCGACAGCGAGCCCACCTCGGGCACGACACGCACGGGCAGTCCTGCCATGCGGATCCGCCGCACGACGCCGTAGAACAGTGGGTCGCCGGACGCGATGACCACGGCGTCCTCGCCGTCCTGCAACGCAGACAGTGCCTCGATCGCCGGGGTGATGGGACCCAGGACCACGCGTTGGGGTTCCGGGACGCCGAGCGCGTCCAAATGGCGCAGCCCGCCGACCACCAGGGAAGCTGTGCCGAGGGCGTCCACCAGCGAAGGGCGGGGGGAGCCCAGGTAGCCGAACACGGTGATCATGCCCGGGCCCCCTTCGTGCGCAGGTCGTCGGCGGCGTCCGGGTCGGCGGCACGGTACTCGTGCCGGAAACCGGGGTGGTACAGGTGCGAGCGCTTCGCCACGGGGGCCTCGGCCAGGGCAGGGCCGACCAGGATCACCGTGTGCTTCCACCAGTGGTGGTCCTTCATCGTGGCCGACAGCTCGTCCAGACGACACCGAATCAGCACCTCGTCGGGCCAGCTCACCTTGTGCCCGATGATCACGGGCGTTTCGGGCGGGTACCCGCCGGCGAGCAGTTCCTCCTGCAGGGCCCGGTTGCGCGCGGCCGACAGGTACAGCGCCATCGTGGTGCCGTGGCGCGCAAATTCCCGGACGCGCTCGCGCGGCGGCATGGGCGTCCGGCCGCCCTCGAGGCGGGTGAGGATCAACGACTGGGCCACCTCGGGCAGCGTCAACTCGACCTCCGCTGCGGCGGCAGCCGCCGAGAAGGCGGACACCCCCGGGATCGACTCGAACGCGATGCCGACCGCGCGGCACTGGTCGCGTTGCTCGGCGGTGGCCCCGTAGATGGCCGGGTCTCCGGTGTGCACCCGAGCCACCAGCAGGCCCTCGTCGCGGGCCCGCTCGTACAGCGGGGTGAGGTCTTCCAGCGAGGCGGAGGCGGAGTCGATCAACTCGGCACCGCGCTTGTGGCCGGCGACCAGATCGGGGCTGACCAGAGAGGACGCCCAGATGATGATGTCGGCCTCGGCGAGGACGCGCGCGCCGCGCACCGTGATCAGGTCGGGGGCGCCTGGACCGGCCCCGACGAAGACGACCTTTCCCTTCACAGCCTGCCTCCTCGTTGGGCGCGGCGCCCGGTGATGATCATGGTCCCGAAGTAGGGCACCTCGTCGAAGTCGGCGGGGGAGCCGATGACCTGCTCGGGCGTCCCCACGTTGATGCCCACGATCGCCTCGGCGTCCTCGCCCAACATGTCGACGTACTCGCGCAGCTCGGCGTAGTGCCGGCCGATCTTGTAGGCGACGATCGTGTCCGCCTCGGCTCCCAGCGCGGCCAGGTCGCCGACGCCGCGCTTGACCGGGACGAGACCCAAACGCTCATCCCCCTCGACCAACGGCGTCCGGGACGCCGCGGCCAGCGCCTGCATCGCCGTGATGCCCGGCACCACCTCGACCTCGACGTCGCCGAACCGTTCGAGGACGGCGTCGGCCAGGTAGCTGAACGTCGAGTACACGCTGGGATCGCCCACGGTCGCGAACGCCACCACGTCGGCCCCGGTCTCGAAGGCGTCGCAGGCGACCGCGGCAGACGTCTGCCACGCAGCCGCCCGGCGCGCGGTCACGCCGGACGGGTCACTCATGCTGAAAGGCACACGAACGATCCTCGAGGAGGCCTCCGGGCAGGCGGCGGCGAGCACACGTTCGGCGCGTCCGGGTCCGTCGCCGGACGCCTCGGTTGCGGGGACCAGAACGACATCCGCAGTGCTGACAATGCGGTGGGCTTTGAGGGTGAGAAGATCGGGATCGCCCGGACCAACGCCGACCCCTATCAAGCGGCGGGACATCGCATGCCTCTCCGGCCCCTGCTGCGGAGGCCACGATGGGGCGCCGGGCCAGGCGACCGGGCTCGTCCCCTCGATCGGGGCATCACCGTTGCGCGACAGCATCGGGATCACACCGACTTCGCTGGATTCGACGCGCCGGCCATCGGCCGACGCCGTCAAACTACCACTGTGAAGCTGCCGGGCACGCCGTCGGTCTTCCCGACTACGCTGGGGCGCATGAGTCTCGACCACCTCGCGCTGCGCGAACGCCGCGCGAACGGGTTGCCGGTCGAGCCCACCGGGCCGAGGCAGCACTGGGCCAGGCGCACCCTCGCCAGCCCGTGGACGTGGGTGACGCTCGGTGCCACCCTCATCTACGCGGCCTGCCTGCTGTGGATGTACCAGACCTCCATCCAGGAGACGCCCGTCGAGGGCGGCGTGATCCCGGGGCTGAACGCGTCGGCGATCCGCCGCTCGGCGCAACTCGCCCTGCCCACGCTGGCCGCCTGGATCGGGGTCTTCCTCCTCGTCGACCGGTTCCGGCCCATGCGGCCGGTGCTGTGGTGGCTGGCGCTGGGCTGGGGCGCGTGCGTGAGCACGGCGTCCTCGATGGTGATCAACACCTGGGCCGGCCAGGAGATGGCGATCGTCGGCAACGGCGACCCCGCGACCGGCGCCCGCACGGCGGTCTTCGTCGCCCCGTTCGTGGAGGAGGCCACCAAGGCCACGATCCTGTTCCTGATCGCGATGGCCCTGCGCAACCGGTTGGTCACCCGCCTGCAGGCGGTGGCGCTGGCCGGGCTGTCGGGTGCCGGCTTCGCCTTCACCGAGAACATCCTCTACTACAGCCGCGTCATCGTGTACGCCTCCACGACGATCGAGACCGGCGACCCCGAGGCCGCGCTCGCCGAGATCGTGATGCTGCGCGGGCTCAAGACCGCGTTCGGCCACCCGTTGTTCACGGTCCTGGCCGGCATCGGGCTCATCATCGCCCTGCGCTCGGCCAGCAAGGTGGTGCGCATCCTCGCCCCGCTGGCCGGCTTCCTGCTCGCCGCGGGCGCCCACATGGTGTTCAACTTCATGGCCAGCACCGGCATGGACCCCAACGTCATGGCCGTCGTCGGCTGGATCGGCATGGTCTCCCTGCTCATCCACCTCGTGCGGCAGGCGCTCGCCGAGGGACGCCGCCACCGGGCCCGCCTCACCGACTACGTCGCGATGGGCTGGCTCCCCGAGGAGGCCCTCGTGGCGTTCAGCCGGCAGCGCACTCGCTGGCACAGCCTGTTCAACGCGGTCAGCCACGGCTGGCGTCCGTTGCTGGCGACGTTCCGGCTCCAGCGCACGATGGCCGACCTGGTCCACCTGCGCGACTCCCAGCTCCGCGGGCTCGTGGACGCCGCGGGCCACGGTCGCGAGCGCGAACTGCTCGACCGCGCCCGTGAGCTGTGGCCGATCGCGGTCACCGACCCGAAGGTCCAGCGCTTCCACCTGCCCAAGCTGCCCAACCCGGTGCAGTGGTGGCGGCGCCGCCGTGCCTCCCGGCTTGCTGCCCCGAGCGGGCAAGGCCCGATAGGCTCACCGCAGTACTCGCCGGTCGACCCCCGGTGGGCGCCACCGAAAGGGTAGGAAGGCATGAGCACTGCGGCACTCGCCGAGGCACTGGTCCGACTGCGGGACGCCTTGGCCGCGGTCAGGCTGCCGCTGGGCCTCCCGGGCAGCGCGGAGGCGGGCAAGTCCGCCCGCGACCTGGTCACCCAGCTCGACGACTACGTCCTGCCCCGGTTGGCGACGCTGGACGCCCCGCTGCTGGCCGTCATCGGCGGCTCCACCGGCGCGGGCAAGTCGACGCTGGTGAACTCGCTGGTGGGGCGCGAGGTGTCCCGGCCCGGCGTGATCCGGCCGACGACGCGCAGCCCGGTCCTCGTGCACCACCCCGGCGACCTGGAGTACTTCTCCTCCGAGCGCATCCTCCCCGGGCTGGGCCGCTCCTTCGACCAGGCGCACGACACCAGCACGCTGCAGCTCGTCGCCGAGCCGTCGCTGCCCCCGGGCCTCGCCCTGCTGGACGCCCCCGACATCGACTCCGTCGTCGCCGAGAACCGGGCCCTGGCCGCCCAGCTGCTCGCCGCGGCCGACCTCTGGATGTTCGTCACCTCCGCCGCCCGCTACGCCGACGCCGTGCCGTGGGAGTACCTGCGCGCCGCCGCCGACCGCGCCGCCGCCGTGGCGGTCGTCCTCCAGCGGGTCCCGCCCGCCGCGATGGGGGAGGTGCCCCCGCATCTGGGCCGCCTCATGACCGAGCGCGGGCTGGCCCACTCGCCGCTGTTCGCGGTCCCCGAGACGACCGTGGACGCCCAGGGCCTCCTCCCTGACGCCGCCGTCTCCCCGATCCGGTCCTGGCTGGCCACGCTGGCCGCCGACCAGGTCAGCCGGCAGGCCGTCGTGTTGCAGACCCTGGACGGGGCGATCGGCTCGCTGGTGGCCCGCTCGCCCGAGGTCGCCGGCGCGGTCGACGGCCAGGTCGAGGCCCTCGGCCAGCTGCGCGCCGACGCCGAGAAGAGCTACGCCGAGGCCGTCCGCACCATCGGCGTCCAGACCGCCGACGGCACCCTGCTGCGTGGCGAGGTGCTCGCGCGCTGGCAGGACTTCGTGGGCACCGGCGAGTTCATGCGCGCCGTCGAGCAGAAGATCGGCTGGCTGCGCGACAAGATCTGGTCGACCCTCAAGGGCGAACCCCCGCAGGCCAACGAGGTCAAGCTGGCCGTCGAGTCGGGGCTGGAGGCGCTCGTCCGTGAGGAGGGCGACGCCGCCGCCGAGCGCGCCGAGGCCGCCTGGGCCGCCAACGCGGCCGGGCGCCAGGTGCTGCAGTCCAGCCGGGAGGACCTGTCCCACAGCTCGCCGGAGTTCTCCGCGGCCGTGTCGAAGGCCATCCGCGACTGGCAGGGCGACGTGCTCGACATCGTGTCCGAGGTGGGGGCGTCCAAGCGCAACACCGCCCGCTACCTCGCGCTCGGTGTGAACGGCATCGGCGTCGCGCTGATGGTCGTGGTCTTCAGCCAGACCGGCGGCATCACCGGCGCCGAGGTCGGCGTGGCCGGCGGCACCGCGCTGCTGGCGCAGCGCCTGCTCGAGGCGGTGTTCGGTGAGGACGCCGTCCGCAGGCTCGCCAAGCAGGCCAAGGACCGGCTCGACGAGCACATCCAGGGTCTGATGTCGGCCGAGCTCAACCGCTACCTGCGCGCGATTGCCGAGACCGGCGCCGACTCCGCCATCGCCACCGAGGTGCGCGAGGCCACGCAGGCCCTCTCGGCCCAGCGGGCCGAGACCACGGCGCTTCCGATGGGCGCCCCGCGCGCCGAGCTCGACCCCGCCCGCCTGGCGGTGGAGGCGCAGCCGGGCCCCACGCTGACCGGCGAGGTCCTCGACCCCCGCCCGCTCGACGAGGGGTACCGCGTGGAGGTGCGCGATGAAGCGTGACCGTAGGCACGGCGCCAGCATCGCAGTGCGCCTCCAGCACCTGGACGAGGCCATCGACCTCGCCCGCGGGAGGGCGTCCGACGAGGTGGTGGACGCCGCCGACGCGCTGGTCGACCGGGCCGGCCACCGTCTCTCGATCGCCGGCGACCACACGGTCGTCGCGCTGGCCGGCGCCACCGGCTCGGGCAAGTCGTCCACGTTCAACGCCGTCACCGGCACCCAGCTGGCCCGCACGGGTGTGACCCGGCCCACCACGAGCGAGGCCATGTCCGTCTCGTGGGGCACCGAGCAGCCCGTCGAGCTGCTCGACTGGCTCGGGGTCAGCCGGCGCAGCCTCGTCCCGGCGGGGGAGTCCGACCTCGCCGACCTGGTGCTGCTCGACCTGCCCGACCACGACTCCACCGAGGTCAGCCACCGGCTCACCGTCGACCGCCTCGTTGAGCTGGTCGACATGCTGGTGTGGATCGTCGACCCGCAGAAGTACGCTGACGCGGCCCTGCACGACGGCTACCTCAAGCCGCTGGTCGACCACGCCGAGGTCATGGTCGTCGTCCTCAACCAGGTCGACCGGTTCACCGACGAGCAGCGCCGGGCGGCCCTGGCCGACCTGCGCCGCCTGCTCGACTCCCAGGGGCTGCAGCGCACCCGCGTCATGGCGATGTCGGCGCTCACCGGCGAGGGCGTTGCCGAGCTGCGCGCCCTGCTCGCCGAGGTCGCACACGCCAAGGCGGCCAAGGTGCAGCGCTTCTCCGCTGACGTGACGCGCCAGGCGGCGCTGCTCGCCGAGGAGCTGGGGGACCAGCCTGTTCCGCGCCTCGACCGCGGGGTGGTGGACCGCCTCAACGAGTCGATGGCGGAGGCCGCCGCGGTGCCGGTCGTCGTCGACGGCGTCCTCAAGGCGTGGCGCCACCGGGGGACGATCGCCACCGGTTGGCCGATGGTCAGCTGGCTGAAGCGGCTGAAGCCCGACCCGTTGCGCAAGCTGCGCCTGGGCCTGTCCCCGCGCGAGCTCAGCCCCACCGACGTCAGCCGCACGTCGCTGCCCAAGGCCACCTCGGTGCAGAAGGCGCGACTGGACGCCTCGCTGCGCGGCGTCCTGGACGTGGCGACCGCGGGCGTGCCGCGCGGCTGGTCGGACCAGATCCGCTCGGTCGCCCGCGGCAACCACAAGCTGCTCGCCGACCGGCTCGACGGGGCGGTGGCCTCCACCGACCTCGAGATGGACCGGGGCCACGGCTGGTGGGTGCTGGTCACGATCCTGCAGTGGGTGTTCTTCCTGGCCCTGATCGTGGGCGTGGTGTGGCTGGCCCTGCCGTTCGTGCTGGCGTTCGCCCAGGTGCCGATGGACCTGCCGGTCATCAGCTGGCAGGGCTGGCCGGTCCAGACGCTGCTCGCGGCGGGTGGCCTCGCCGGGGGAATCGTGCTCGCCCTGCTCAGCCGGGTGTTCGTCGAGGCCGGCGCGCGGGTCAAGGCGCGCCAGGCGCGCAAGGCGCTGACCGACTCGATCGCCGAGGTGACCGCCGTCGAGGTGGTCGGCCCGATCCAGGCCGAGCTCGACCGCTTGGTGGCCGCGCGCGAGGCGACGGCGAAGGCGCGCTGAGCGCGGCCTAGGAGCCTGCTGAACAAGGCGTCTATCTGACGGCGGGTTGGACGTGGGTGGCGGGTGGGACGCCGCCGCGGCTGTCGAGCCGCGAGTGTGAGTCAGCGCAGTTGAGTGCGACAGCGGGGTCGTC